>CAZZEV010000011.1:0-21582 GCA_964653305.1 uncultured Cellvibrionaceae bacterium
ATTGCGTTCGGCTTTCACGGCGTAAAATTTCGGTGCGAGTATATAAAATTAACACTAAGGAAAAAAACACATAGAAGCCAACTATCATCACAAACAATGGATACAACATAGAAGGATCAATCGAAGACTTGCCCACGATTTTTAAGGTCGCTGGCTGATGCAAGGTGTACCACCAATCTACTGACTTATAAATGATAGGGATATTTACCGTGCCCACTAACGCGAGGATAGCGCTGGCTTTATCCGCAGTGTCGCGATTTTGAAATGCCTGTTGCAAGGCAATCGCGCCCAAATACAAGAAACTTAAAATCAGGTAGGACGTTAAGCGCGCATCCCATTCCCACCATGTGCCCCACGTCGGTTTACCCCAGATCGACCCAGTCGCCAATACTACAATAGTCAAACCTAACCCTATAGGCGCGCAGGCTTTCATCACCATGAAAGGCAGTTTCATTTTCCAAATCAAACCCACGGCACCCGAAATCGCCATGATGTAATAGCAGCTCATAGAGATATAAGCGACGGGAGCATGAATATATAAAATGCGAAAACTGTTGCGCTGCTTGGCATCTTCAGGGGCAAACCCTAAACCCCAAATGCCACCGAGCAATAACAAGCCCCACGCGCAAACCATAAGCCACGGTAGCCAAGCGTTTGTTTTTTCATAAAACCAGCGCGGCGAGCCTAATCGATGAAACCACTGCCAATTCATAACAACCTCTAAGCGTTCACACTCACCCGCAGAGCACCAGCTGCTGCGAGTGGAGCCAATAATAAGGCGATTGCCAAACCTGCGCCGAGTACCGCAAGTTGCATGTTATACGCCTCACCCAGCGCCGCAGTTTGCACCGCGCTGGCCCCAAAAATTAATATAGGGATATACAGCGGCATAACGATAAGTGAAATTAACACCCCTCCCTTACGCAAGCTCACCGTTAAAGCGGCACCAACAGCACCAATTAAACTCATGGCCGCCGTGCCGAGCAGCAAAGAATAACATAAGGCAGCAAAGGCACTGGTGGGTAGCGACAACATCACACCCAGCAATGGAGCCATTAGGGTTAAGGGCAATCCAGTCGCCAACCAATGCACCAGAATTTTAGCCATGACACTTAAAGTAAGTGGATAAGGCGCGATCAATAGCTGTTCAAGCGAGCCATCATCAAAATCGCTGCGAAATAGACTATCGAGGGATAATAAGGTTGCAAGCAGCGCCATCACCCAAATAATGCCGGGGGCGATACGCATCAATACCGCTTTTTCCGGCCCCAATGCCAACGGAATCATGGTGATAGCAATAAGGAAAAATACCAGCGGGTTGACCATATCGCCCTTATGACGAAACGCCAAAATCAAATCACGCTTAAAGGTTGCCCAAAATAATGAAGTCGCGAAAGAGGAGGAGTTAGCCATAAGCCGCTTCCTCAAAGCTATTCAGCGATTGGGGATCAACGGGGAAATCAAGCAAATTAAGCGCCTGTAGATCAGGCACATTAATGTCTTGATGGGAAGTGACCAATACCAAGCCGCCACCCGCAGCATGCGCAGTCAAACGTGCCTCAAGCTCGGAAACACCGGATTTATCCAGCGCGGTAAAAGGTTCATCTAAAACCCACACTGTGGCGCGGCTGAAACCCAAACGCGCCAAAGCCACGCGGCGCAATTGGCCGGCGGATAACCTGTAACAAGGCGTATCTTCAAAGCCAGCCAACTGAACCTGAGCGAGGGCTTTGATCAAATCAGCATCCGCTACGCCACCTTGAACCGCCGCGTACCAGCGCAGATTCTCTAAAGGGGTGAGGGATTTTTTGACGCCGGGTAAATGGCCCAAGTAGAGTAAATCGTTAGCGTATTCCCAAGCCGTATCTTTAAAAGGCCGGGACTTCCATAAAATATCGCCGTAAAAATCCTTAGAAACACCCGCCAAAATCCGCAACAACGTCGTCTTTCCGCTCCCGTTCGGGCCTAGAATCTGCACTACCTGCCCCGCATAAAAGCTGGCATTAAGCTGCGAGAACAGAAAACGTTCGTCGCGCTCACAGGCCAAATTACGCAATTCAAGAAGAACAGGTGCCGCTGTCAAAGGGATATTCCAAACTGAATTTCAGAAGAACTCAGGATTTACACCCAGAGGTCGCTATAATCAAAGAGCCTTCTACGCTAGCAGGCTTGGTTTCTTACTAGAAAATTTTGCTGGTTGATTATAGCCGCAGCCCCTGGGTCTTTCACGTGTTATTAATCCCTTGCGATTAAGAAATGCAAATCAGTAGCTGGATACATGGACATTACGAATATCCCACAAACCCTGATTAAGGGACTGGAACAAAAAAACACCGACCAGCTGGTTGCGTTGAGTCGCGTGTTGAATTTGGTCCTTGGGAAAACAGTCATTGCCACTGTCAATTCTACCGAGCCAGTTACCGCGCCCGAGCGCGCAGAATTACTCAAACAAACCGCTGCCGCTTTGGCGCAAATCAAACAGCAAGCAACGAATCACCTCACACCTGCCCTCAAAGCTGAAATCGCGCGCTTAGTGCAACAACAAAATCTCATTCAATCGCCAGAATTAAAATGGATAAATTTGGTGGTTAATAATCGCCCAATCCTAACCTATAGCGATAAACCGTTGGTTGCAGGACAAAGCGTTCCGGTGCAATTACAGAGTCCGCAAAAATTAGTCTTACTGGATTTACCTACTTCTGGGCAATCAATACCAACTAAAGCATTAGTTCCAAGCACGATACCGTCAACCGTTTTAGCACCAACAACAAATACTCCTGCAGATTCAGCTAAAAATGCAGAAAATTTAAATGTGCTACTAAAAGCTGCAATCACTGAACTCGCCAATAAAGCTCTAGCAACACCAACAGCAAATTCAACAGTTCCAAACAAAAGCCCTGTAGCAACAGAAAATGCAAGCGATAAAAGCGGACTGAAAAATACTGCAGCACTCAATGAGTTATTAAAAGCAACAACAACCGAACTAACCAATAAAACATCAATAGCACTAACCGCCAGCAACCCAAAAAATGTAATTAAAAATATCTTGGCGACTGCGGGAACCAATAATCTATCTTCTGAAAATAGTATCGCAGCACCAGATACAAACACCAAGGCGGCAGCTTTGGGTAAAGCAATCAATTACACCAATAATGCTTTATCGTTAAAATATACAACCAATAATGATAACAAAATTGCCAACCCAAAAACGCTCGCTGCGAAAAATATCGTCAGCGAAAACCTACGCAATCTTTTACCGCACCGGGACACACCCAACCTACTGCTATCCGCTATTAATCAACTCCAACAGTTACCGGCAACCAGCAGGCAGCAATTGCTATCACCTAGTATTGAACAGGCATTAAAAAGTATCGCTGACAAAATCCGTTCGCCCGAACAATTGGCGCAACCAAAAGTACTTGCACAAATGCTTAAGAATTCTGGAGTATTTTTTGAAAATAAGCTTCATGACAACTTGCAAACGAATAATGAAGACTATCAGGGGAACGCCAAAGCCACCTTAAATACTACTTACGCGCAGGATTTAAAAGGCTCACTGCTAACGCTGCTTAGCCGCACAACCCAAGAGCTAAATGGCGATAAGAAGCCACTCTCCAACGAACAAACAATTAAATTTTTGCAAACCTTAAGTACTCCCGCGCTTTTTCATTCCGCTGGTGTTGCAAGTACAAATCCTTTTAATGCCAATATAAATTTAACCCAAACCATAGGTATGTTTGTTCAACAACTTATGAACAAACCGGTAAAAGAATTATCTGATAAAGAGCTTCGTACGCAGCTACTAGTTTTATTACAACAGCACAGTGTTCACAGCTTAGCCAAGATTCAATTGCAACAATTACATAGTATTAATCACGAACTCGAAACCAAAGATAGCGCCACACCGAATGCGTCGTGGCAAATCGAAATTCCGGTAAAACAACACAATGATGTACACCATCTGCATATGCGCATAGACCGCGAATGGGTGGATGAAAAAAATGAATCAGAAAAGAGTAAAAGCACGAACAAAATAAAACAATGGTCGGTAACTCTGCGCTTTGACTTACCAACATTGGGCGAATTTTGCGCGCAACTTGCCGTAGTGAATACCCAAGTCAGTGCAACACTTTGGGCTGCGCGCGAAAAAACCTTTGGTGAAGTGCGCGATCATATCGAAGGCTTACGCAAGCAATTAGAAGGCGAAGGCATTGAAGTAAAGTATTTACAGTGTATGCGTGGTATGCCGCCCGAAAAGCCAATGGCACTCAGCTATTCATTAATCGACATTTCAACCTGACCACAACCATGACAACAGAGCATAAACTCCAAAAAGCCGTTGCCCTCTTTTACGATGGCAAAAGCACGCCCACGGTGACCGCCAAAGGCACAGGTGCAGTTGCGGAAAATATCATGGCGATTGCACAAGAACATGGCGTCCCCTTGTGCGACAACAGCGCGCTGGTAGAACTGCTGGTGCAATTGGAGTTGGGCGATGAAATCCCTGAAACGCTCTACCTTGCTGTTGCCTACATCATCGCCTTTGCCTATCAATTGGAGGGTAAAGAGCCCGACACTTGGACTAAGAAGTAATTACAAAACCTCATAAAATGGTAAAAAAACACTCACTTTGGTTGTTTTATACTTCACAGCGAGCCTGTTTAGTGCCAAGATCGGCGCATTATTCAACATATAATTAAAATGAGTTTATGCACCCTTCTCTTATATCTGCCCCCGAACTGCAAACCCAACTAGGTAAGGCAACCGTTGTTTTAGATTGCCGGTTTAATCTCATAGATAAATCACAGGGTCTAGCTCTTTATCAACAAGGGCATATTCCAGGAGCATTTTATGTAGATCTTGAACGCGATTTATCATCTGCAGTACAAACCCATGGCGGGCGACATCCATTACCAGACGTTGAGCACTTACAAAAACGCCTGCAAAGTTTTGGAGTTAACCAACATACTACCGTGGTGGTTTACGATGACTCACGCATGGCCTATGCAGCACGCGCTTGGTGGTTACTAAAATTTATGGGACACCAAGATGTTCGCATTCTTAACGGCGGGTTTAATGCGTGGGTTGAAATTCACGGTGCAATTGATAGGCGCGAACCAGCATTTAAAGTAGGAAATTTCAAAGCAGTTTTACAAGCTAACCAAACTATTGATCGTGACTACATTCTTTCCAACAAATCTTTAACGCTCATTGATTCACGCGAACCGCGTCGCTTTCAAGGCCTGGAAGAGCCGATTGACCCTATCGCCGGCAATATTCCTAATGCCGTGAATTATTTTTGGCAGGACATTACCGACGAGCAAGCTTTAGTTAAATCACTGGAATGGCAAAAAATTCATTGGGCCGCTTTAACTAACACAAACGACATTGGAGTCTATTGCGGGTCTGGCGTGACGGCTTGCGTTAATATTTTCTCGCTACACCTTTGCGGGATTAACGCAAAACTCTACTCAGGCAGTTGGAGCGATTGGTGTAGCTACCTACCGCCCCCCGAAAAAGCTCTGAGTTAAAAAAAGCGCCAAAAGGCGCTTTTTTATTCATAACGAAATACACCACTAAAAATACTCATACTCAATGCGCACATCCCAAGCTTCACCTGCATCGTTATCGATATTGGCGCGACCTTGATAGCGCATCAAATATTTTCCGTCCGGCTCGTAGGCGTAATAAATAGGCTCTACAAAAATAGAGGAAAGCTTGTTGGCCGTCTCTACTCGAAAATACTTCCAACTTTCGACGGCGCCTTTATAAGCCAACGGTGATGCGCTTGAATCAATTTCTTTGATAACGAATTTTTCAATACCCAGATTACGGGGATCGGCCACATCGAACTCTATTTTTTTACCCGATGTTATTTTTACCCAGTTTAATTGAATAAACGCATCCACACCGGTATCAATCACCAGCTTTGAAGTCTCAAATAAGGTTTTGGTTTGCGAATCATTTTTCTTTTTACGAGTTAACACCAAACGGCCAGCATCAAAAACTGCGGAGACGAGTTCATCGTCACGCTCATCTGTAATTTCAACGCCGGGCTGAAAAACTTCAGTAGCATAATTGAGTGTTTTGCGCGCAAAAATAACGCCGTCTGGTTTTGCATAATTAACCAGCACTAAGCCATTCACATCCAACTTGGAAAACAGCTCACGGTAAGCCAATTTACCCGTCTTGATGTTATAGGCAGCACCCGAAACTGTATAGCCATCATTTGCCAATGCCGTAACTGCAAAAGAAAATGCCAGCAGGAACACCGCTTGAAGTAAAACTCGCATAACGACAAAACCCCTTCATTTCGAATTAACCAAATCTACACACCAATTTTCCGCGCAGTATAATTCTTTCAGATAGTTTTGCATCTTTCTTGTCAGGGATGGAGCTCAGCAATAGTGAACTTAGCTTTTAAGCGCACCAAACAAGGCGATGGTCTCCTTCCGGCTGACTGACAAATCCACAATGGGTAAAGGATAACCAGGCGTTGGCGGCGGATTGTGAATCGTTTTAGCCGACAGTTTCGCTAATACAGGTAAATAGCGACGAATAAACCCGCCTTCTGGATCAAATCGCTGCGACTGGCTGACAGGATTAAAGATTCGAAAATAAGGCGCGGCATCCGTCCCCGTAGACGCGCTCCATTGCCAACCACCATTGTTAGCGGCAAAGTCGCCATCAATTAATTGCGTCATAAAATAGTGCTCGCCCATGCGCCAATCGATTTGTAGATTTTTGGTGAGAAACATTGCAACTACCATACGTAAGCGATTATGCATCCATCCCGTTGCTTTCAATTGCAGCATGGCTGCATCCACAATTGGAATTCCTGTTTCGCCATTACACCACGCTCGAAATAGCTTTTCGTCGTGCTTCCAAGGGAAGGCTTCTGTATGTTTTTGCATGGCATTAAATTTACAGACATCCGGAAAATCCACCACCAAATGCTGATAGAAATCACGCCACACCAACTCACTGATCCATGTAATAACACCTGAGTTACCAGAATCTAATTCGCCCTGATTTGCGTGCAACGCCGCAGCGACACACTGGCGAGGGGAAATTGACCCTATGGCTAAATACGGAGAGAGTTGCGATGTGCCGTCTTGGTCCGGGAAATCACGCGCAACTTGGTAATCTTCAATATGATGCTTAACAAAAGCTTTTAAACGCTTAGTGGCTTCTTTCTCGCCAGCTGGCCAAAGACTAGACAAGTCGCGTTGTTCAATACCTCTGAACAAATTGTTGATCTGATGAACTGTTGATCCATTGAAATCTTGAGCTGGTTGAACCGCTGGTTTTTTCAATGGCTGTAAGGGCAGCGCTCTCGCCTGTTCAATCCAATTGTTTTTAAACGCAGTAAATACTTTATAAGGGTCGCCTTTACCGTTGCGCACCATACCGGGTGGAATAATAACTCGATCGTGAAACCGCTTTACCACTAAGCCTTGGGCACGCAAGGTTTCTGAGACCTGTTTATCGCGATTAAATTCATCCAATGGATATTCAGCGTTTAGAAATAATTCCCCTACAGAATATTGTTTAATCAATGTCTGCAAGTGGGGAGTAATCTCTTCCGTTTTCTCCACACAAATGACAACCAGCGGAATATTTAACTCTGTTAAATCGCTATTAATTTGCAACAGATGGCGTCGAGTAAAATCAACTTGTACGGGAGCAACCACATGATTGGTTAGCATTTCCCGGCAAATAAAATAGACGGCCAGTACGCCTTCCTGCTCTTCTGCCGCGCGAAATAGCGCAGGGTTATCGTAGATGCGTAAATCGTGCCTTAGCCAAACAATGCGCTTATATTTTTCAGTCTTCATCCTGAATCTCACCAAGAACATCATCCGGAAAAATAGTATTTAATATATCCATCACGTCTTGCTGCCTTTCATTCGGTGCAAGATGTACATTTGATGGAAGCTCAGAGGTGAGTACATGAACCAGCCTTCCACCGACAATAATTGGGAGGGAGGTTGTTTGTGTTAGTTGTATCAGCTCTTTCTGGAATTCACCCAAACTTGAACACGAGTCATTAAATACAACAAATCCATCTAGTGCTAATTGCTCTGCCGCAACCACAACTTCTGCAACAGAAACAACTCCCAGCAATTCAGACTTAATCTGATTCATTGTCAAGCCATACTGCAAGAGTACGTTTAACAACGGATTTACAGCCGTGTTTAACTGGATGATGGCAACACGCTTGCCTTTTGCTTGCTGACGTTGCCGATGAGATAGCATCAACAAGTATTCCGACAAGCGATTTATTAATATCGCTTTCTTAATGCTATTACCAAAAGCCTCTTGGTTAAGATTTTCCAATACCGGCACAATCAGTTGGTCTGCAATTAAAGCTGTCGGGTAAACCGAAAACAATTGATTAAAAAAAGCATCAAATTTACCGAGATTTAACTCCGCCACAATGGTGAGCAGCTCGTTGAAATAGCTCTGCCAAATATTTTCAACATCCACATTTTGACTTGGCATACCAGATTCCAACAATTCGCTGACCTTGCCAATTGCTAAACCGCGCGCTAACCATGCTTGAATTGTTTTAATTAACTCAACATCATCGCGGCCATATAACCTGTGGCCTTTGTTTGTTCGCAGAGGTTTGATTAAACCATAGCGTCGCTCCCATGCGCGCAGCGTCACACTGTTAACACCCGTAAGCCGCGATATCTCGCGAATTGGAATTGGGTTTTGAATATTTTCACTCATCAACTGCTCATTCATAAACAACCCCTAACGTTCAAGCACATGGTTGCGCAGCCCCAAATCGTCTGGATGCGGCGACCAAAAAGTTTGATTTTTTAAATAGGGATTATCCAAAGTCATTAAGTGATGTTTGAGCAATGTTAAAGGCACCACCATGGGCACCATGCCTTTCCCATAGGATTCAATTAAATGACTTAACTCTTCTTTTTCCAATTTACTGATATGCAATTTCAAATAACCGCGCAAATGCATCATGGCGTTGGTATTGCCTTTGCGCGAAGCTTGGTGGCCTAGGGCGGTCATGAGCAGTTGAATAAATTCGCGATTGACGTCATCAATAGGTCGCCCAGAAAGATTGGCTAAAAACTTTCCAATCGCAAAATAGCTGGGAACATGGTGCGCCATAACTTGGTATTTGTAGCGGGAATAGAAATCAATTAATTTTTTTGCGGTAGGATTTTCTTGCAAATTTTCTCGCCAATCGTGTAAAGCAAAAATGCGAGTAATAAAGTTTTCACGCAAGCCAGCATCATTTAAACGGCCGGCCTCCTCAACGGGAATCAAGGGCATTAATTCCATAAAACGCTTGGCATAAGCACCCCGCCCTTTACTATCCATGCCGTAACCATTGCTGCCATAGCGTTTTAATCCATAAACACCGCAGCTAGGTGAGTTTTGCATAAATACGTAGCCGCAAATTTCTGGCATACGGGCTGCCGCTTGCTCTGCCTCCGCTACCAAGGCGTCTGTAACATCCAAATCAGGGTTTTCAACACCGCGAATACGGTCTTGGCCATCAGTCACTATCAAGCGTATCGGTTTTCTGGGCACGCCCAATCCTATCGCCAACTCTGGGCAGACGGGCTGAAACTCAACGTATTTTGACAGTACATCGGTAAGGTAACGGTTGCGTTTATGACCGCCATCAAATCTAACCTTCTCACCCAACAAACACTGACTTATACCAAGGGGAATCTTTTTCATTGCGATCACCAAAGTTATACAAAGAATGAAGCCATGTATAACTTATAGCCAATATTCTTATACATAGCAATATTTATGTATAACTATTTTTCAAAAGCAACCGCGAAATTGCTTTAAATTATAAGCATAACATATTGATTTTAATGTATTTTAAAGAATGAAATAGAGCTTAAGAGAAAAGTGACAGCCTGAAAAGTAGTGGTTAAAGCAACCAGGGGATTCAAACAAGCCTCACCATATAAAATGCCGCATCGCTGCCATCTGGGCTTTTATCCAAATAGGTTTCCAGATTTTGCCGCTGGTTTATATCTAGGTCCAAAAACTCATTAAACCCAAACTCCTGCCAAAAGGTTTTTGAGTTCTGTACAGACAAAAGTGCAATGGCTATTGCAGCATTTTGTAAGGCGTAATCTATCGCTGTTTGAATCAGCTTCCGCCCCAACCCATACCCCTGCATCGCTTTTAACAGTGCTAAATCGTGAAGATACAAGCAATCGGCATTATCAACTACTGTAAAAGGCGCATTCAGCGGGTTTATTTTGCCCACATTAGACCAGTAACCCACCAAATAAGCGCACACGTCGCCCTTATGTTCAGCAACCCATGACGTAGTGGGGCTCAAGTTAAAACGCTGCGCAATGATATCTGCTGACTCCAAAAAATAGTCCGCATAAGCTTCCGCTTGGATTACTTCAATAGCATTTAAATCACTTGCGATCATTGGACGAATCTTAAAACTCATTCATTAACATCCAAATCATTAATATCTTCATCAATAGATTCAATCAGCAGCGGATCAGAAAAACTTTCATCTTCCAGTAAATTACCATCTATACGTTTTTTGGTTTTAGCGCCAAGCTTACGTAAATCATCCACCCGTTTAACCAAGTTGCCCCGCCCTGTTTGCAGGCGGCTGCGCGCAGTGTTGTATGCCTCTTGCGATTTACCCAAGTAGTTTTGAATATTGTCCATAGCATCTAACAGCAATACAAATTGATCATGTAAAGCGCCCGCTTCTTTCGCGATTCGCTCTGCATTTTTATTCTGCTTTTCATAGCGCCAAATATTTTCAACAGTACGTAAGGTTGCCAGCAATGTAGTTGGGCTAACCAAAATAATATGCTTGTCATAGGCCTCGCGGTAGAGATTAGGTTCATGCTGCATAGCCAACATAAAAGCCGCTTCAATGGGAATAAAGATAAACACGAAATCCAACGATTTAACGCCTTCAAGCTTTTCGTAATCTTTAAAATTCAGGCCTTTAATATGACCGCGCAGTGAATTCACATGGGCATTGAGATAAAACTTACGCTCTTGCTCATCATCCGTTGAGCAGAATTTTTCATAGTCAATTAAAGAGACTTTTGAATCGATGATAATATCTTTCTGTTCCGGCAAATGAATAATTACATCCGGCATCCGTCGCGAACCATCATCACCCGTAAAGCTAACCTGGGTATCGTATTCGCGGCCTTTTTGTAAGCCAGACTCCTCTAACAAACGCTCAAGAATTACCTCACCCCAATTACCTTGCGCTTTATTGTTACCTTTTAGGGCTTGCGCGAGATTAACGGCATCTTCACCAATTTTTTGTGCTTGCTTTTGCAGCTCCAAGACCTGACCAGAGAGTCGATTTCGGTCGGCATTTTCTTTTTCGTAAACATCTTCCACTTTTTTGCGGAAATCATTGAGCTGTAACTTGAAAGGATCAAGCGTTGTTTCCAGTAAGCTTTTGCTAGAAAGCGAAAATTGCTGCTGCTTATTATCAAATATTTTATTAGCAACATTCTCAAACTCTTTTGATAATTCAAGTTTGGCATTTTGCAACAGCGCCAGCTGCTCGGTGAAATTTTTGCGCTCTTGATCTAAACGCGTCGTTAACTCTGTGGCCTCGGCGGTTACCTTCACCAAGGAAGCATCTTTTTGCTGAAATTGTTGTTGCAGTTCGGCGAATTGCTGCAGCTTTTCTTTAGCCGCAGCCAAATCTTGCAAATGCAAACTCCCCTGAGCTTGCAGTTGTTGATAGGCCAGTTTCAATTGCGCAAGCTCTTGCTTGGCGTCTTGCGCCTGCTGTTGAGCTTGAGCTAAATCGTGTCGCAGACCAGTTTGGATTAAAAGAGCTTGATGTTGCTCTTGAATAAATAGCGCTTTGAGTTCATTTTCATGCAACAGAAGCGCATCCTCTTGGCTCTTGCGGGCAGAGACACGTAGCAAAAAATAGGCGAAAAAAAAGCCAACCGCCAATGCAATCAAAACAATAATTAACGTAATAAACGCGCTGTTCACAGAAGATCCTTAATAAATGAGTTGAGTGGCTTATCGCCCTGCCCTAGAATTCGGTTTTCAGCATTCTAGCGTAATTTTTTAGATCGAGCCTCCATGCCTTCAGCCCCCATTTCAACCAGCCCCCGCATTCTTGTATTTGATTCCGGCGTGGGCGGACTGAGTATTGTTCATGAGATTCAAAAGAAGCTGCCTTTTGCACCGCTGATTTACGCCTCGGACAATGCCTTCTTTCCCTATGGCACCAAGGGTGAAGCAGATTTGATTTCGCGGGTGGATGCAGTTTTTCGCAAGATTATTGCAGCCCACCCTGTGGATATAATTGTGATCGCCTGCAACACCGCGAGCACCCTGACTTTGCCGCATGTGCGAAGCCATTTTCCTCAGCCTGTGGTAGGCGTTGTACCAGCGATAAAACCTGCCGCCGCACAAAGTAAATCGCAGGTCATTGGTTTGTTGGCCACTCCCGCTACAGTCGCACGCCCTTATACGCACAACCTCATTCGCGAATACGCACCCAATGTAGAGGTTATTTCGGTGGGTTCCAGCGAACTAGTGCAGCTTGCCGAGCATAAATTGCGCGGTGGCCAAGTGACTCCCGCGCAACTAAAAGAAATTCTACAACCGTTTTTTAATCACCCTCGCAGCGATGAAATGGACGTGCTGGTTTTAGCCTGTACTCACTTCCCTTTGTTGCGCGATGAATTGGCCGCGCAGTTTTCTCCCAAGGTACAATTAATCGATTCTGGCGAAGCTATAGCGCGCCGCGTCGCGTCATTGTTGGCTGTGCACACTTTTGAAGAACAACCACCAGAACACTGGGCGATTTTTACCAAGGCGTCTGATGCGGTAACTACTCTCGCACCTCAACTCGCTCAATTCGGCATTCACAATATCGACATCATTGCTGTTGAATAAACGCTAATGTCGATTGCAGGTATCACTATGGCACAGCCAGAACTCGAACAATTTTTTATCCAGATTCAAACTGCATTTGATTCGCACTCATTGCAGAGGCTTGTGCTCTCAAAATATCAAGGCGATGATGCAGAGCTTGAACGCATTACAGCGCGCCCCATAATAATTAAAGACGAATTATTGATGTCGTTTTTGTATGAATATCGCACCAATCACGTCACGAAGAATCTGAGCCTAGCTGATGCAATTAACTTTCTGGATAACTCATTGGGTACGGATTTCAAGAATGCCCATATGCTCAGCGATGAATGGGAAATACAATTAAGCTACAGTAAAAAAGGTAAAATTCTCGTTAATAAGCATCGCAATAAAAACCATTCTCCAACTCAAACTAAACAAGCGGATGCAAATACTAAGGATGCAACTCAGAAAGAAAAACTCTTGGTGCACAACAAAGAAAAGCACCGCTTTGTAGAGCAAAGCCGCCCCTATTTGCGCGAGCTTGGTATTACCGATGCCAATGGCCAAATTATTCCCGCCATGTCGCGCAAGTGGAAACAGATCAATAAATTTATTGAAGTGCTCTCAAACGCGATTGAAAACACAGGCATTGCCAAGCGCGAACAAGTACATATTGCCGATTTCGGTTCAGGAAAAGCATACTTAACTTTTGCCGTTCACGATTACCTAAGTGCTCAGCTAGGTGTTAACACGCGCGTTACTGGTGTGGAGCTGCGCCAAGGCCTGGTTGATTTGTGCAATCAAACTGCAACTAAACTTTGCTTAAGCGGGATTCAATTTGAACAAGGCGATGTAAAACATTTTGCCGCAAAAAATATCAACGTGATGATCGCCCTGCACGCCTGCGATACCGCCACAGATTACGCAATTCACATGGGCATTCGCACGGGTGCAGATATTATTATGTGCTCGCCCTGCTGCCACAAACAAATTCGTCCACAAATGAAAAGCCCTGCGCTCTTAGCACCAGTGCTGCATCACGGTATTCACTTAGGCCAAGAAGCAGAAATGGTAACCGACGGCTTGCGCGCACTTTTACTAGAAGCCAATGGCTACGACACCCAAGTGTTTGAATTTATTTCGCTAGAACATACCAGCAAAAACAAAATGATATTGGCGCAAAAACGTAAAATTGCGCGTAATAGCAGAGAAGTTTTAATGCAGATTTCAGCAATTAAAGAATTTTACGGAATTGAAGAACACTGCTTGGAAGTATTACTTGCCAAGAACACGCCGATAAGCTGATTTAAGTATTATCAAAACAAAAAACCCCTCTCTGTTGTTAATTTTAGAGAGGGGTTTCAGGTCGTATCGGACTAATCTGATACGTTATATGGTGCACTCAGGAGGATTCGAACCTCCGACCGCTCGGTTCGTAGCCGAGTACTCTATCCAGCTGAGCTATGAGTGCGTTGTTGAGGCGCGCATTCTATTGGTCTCTCACTACATCGTCAAGCATTAATTTAGATTTTTCAAAAATGTTTTCTAAAATAATGCGTTAAAAATCAATGAAATACAGAAAACAATCAATCTGAATAATTTACAACCTACTTCAGATTAAAACACACGCTTACAGCAAAATGGCGGTGAGAGAGGGAGTCGAACCCTCGATACCTTGCGGTATACACACTTTCCAGGCGTGCTCCTTCGGCCACTCGGACACCTCACCGATACTGCACAAAAAAAACGTTTGAATGACTTTGTGCGAGGGCGCGAAATGTACACAAGCAGCCACTAAAAGGCAATATTATTTATCAGGCCATAAGCTAAATATACTTGCCGCATCCACCTGTGGTGCATCAGGAATATCTTGCGCAGGAGTGCCTACATATATAAAGCCGATTATTTCTTCTGATTCAGTCAACCCCAAGGACTCAGCCACATTCTTATCGTAGGCCAAATCACCTGTACGCCAAACCGCACCGTAATTGAGAGCGAAAAGTGCGTTTAGGAGATTTTGTGTTGCAGCGCCACAGGCAATAATTTGCTCCTGCTTCGGAACCTTGGAGTTATCTTGGCATTTAGCTATAGCCACGATAATCATTGGTGCCCTGAATGGCATGTTTCTTGTCTTTTCAACCACGGAAGGCGATGTGCCTGGATTCGATTTGCTTAAAGCCGCCAAAAAAATACGGCTCAATAACGCCAAGCCCTCGCCTTCAATCACCATAAATCGCCATGGCTGTAACTTACCATGATCCGGGGCTCTAGCTGCGGCCTTAAAAACCTCTAACAAATCCTTATACTTGGGTGCGGGCTCAACTAATTTAGTGATTGATACCCTATTTTGTACCACCCATAAAGCCTCTTGGCTGACAACACGCATGTATTACCCCTTGATTTTATATCTGCTAAATTCGTATATCGGTAAAGTGTGTACCATAATAGAGGAGTACGGATGTAACCGCCTTCAAAATAGCAAATAACCAATGATGAGCCTAACCCATGCAGGTACCTAACGCCATTATCTTTGTCGCGGCGGAAATTATCATAGTACTGCTCGTGTGCACTGTAATTTTTTTTGTGCACTCGCGTAAGCTGAAATCTCTCGTTCGCCGCCAACAAGAAAAACTACTAGCGTTACTAGAATCAAAAAGCACCCCTGCTGAAGATAGTGCTGCTCCTGAAACAACGCTCAGTTACAAACATTATTTAAACGAAGAGCTTGATGCAACTTCTGCGCAATTTGCCGTATTTTCACCCGATCAAGACATCGCATTAGAGCTACCCGGTGATAGCCCCCTCTTGCAACGTATCCTGGCTTTGCGCTACGCCTTTTTACGTGCTGAGGAACTGGGGACGACTGAAGATAAAGGAACTACGGAATATTGGAGCATCTTTCAACAAGCCTTAGAACCCCTGCTCGCTGCCCCTCAAGGTGACCCCAACGCTGAACTTGCAGGCGAACTGGAAACCGCCAAAAAACGTATTGAAAACCTTGAAAAATTTAAACGTTTATTTTTTGACATGGAAAAACAATGGGCAAGCGCACAGGCAAATGCTCAAAATTACTATGCGCAGTTGTTGGCACTATCTGAGGGAGTCGAAGACCGCGCTGCGTTCAACCATGTTCTTGAAAACTATCACGGTGTCTACGACGGCATTCAACAAAATATCACTCAAATCATTCAGAACCCAGATTCCATCAATCAAAACAAAATCATTAACATTACTCGTCAAGATCCACGAGCGGCGGAAGAAATCGTAAAGCTGCGTAATGTAGCGGCAGATCAACATCGTATAATTAATGACCTGCAGCGAAAGTTAACCAATGCATCTTCGACTGAAGAAAAAGAGCTAGTCATTCAAGAATTACAACAACAGTTACAACGTCAAATTCGATTCGTCACCGAATCTGAAACCTGCATACAACTTCTGGAAGACGAGCTTGCTAAAGCACATGAAGAAATATCTATTCAAGAACGATCCCTAGATGAAACCAGCGCATTAAGTGAAGAAAACCAACAAATTAAAAATGCACTTCATAACTTCACCCTAGAGAGCAAAGAATTAGTTAGCAGCATTCATCAGCTGGAAGATGAAAATAATTCGCTGAAACAAAATATGCGAACTGCACCGGCGGCCACAACGGCGCAGCCACCAACAACGGGAGAGGCAACACCTGAAGTGAAAAAGATCCAATCAGAGCTAAGTGATTTGAGAAAACAATATGCGGAACTCGAAGAAAGATACCTAGAGCTGAAGCTGGGTTAATATGATTTTCTCAACATTGAAGTTTTTAATAACACTAAACTCACTTATTTGCATTGAATAACACTTTTTGACCTTTAGTAGAGCATAGACTTTTTTTGTAAAAAAACGTTTAATGTGCCAACAACACCTTTGGCTATATCTACATACAATAACGACATGTCTTACTAGGCCTCAAACATGACCAGCAAGCAAGAGCCATCTCAACTACAAGCTGAATCACCCCAGCAACAATATTATTTTCGCACATTGATTTGCTTTGCTGCTGCGGGAACTCTCGCCTCCTATATCTCTTGGTCAAATATTAGCCCCCTTTATGTAACTACAATTATTGGGTTATTGATTTACGCTTACGGAACCTATCACTTCACGCACAAACAAGCATCTGACACTTTGGCCAAAACCTCCCGCTGGCTCTCCTATGTAGATGCGGGACTCATTGGCATGGTTTTAGGCTTTACTAATTTTAGCGTCTTACCTTGCGTGTTGTTCCTCACCATGATTCAGTTCAATGCCTTAATCAGTGGCGGCACTAGAAAGTTAATGGAGGACAACTCCGCTTTTGCTGTAGGTGTATTGGTAAGCTTTATATTTCACGCTCCAAATTTTGTGCTGTCTACCAGTGTCGAAATAAGCCTTTCCAGCTTAATTGGTATTGCCACGTACTTCTTAGTTTACGCCGTTTACATGCATCAGCGCTTTCACAAGCTATCCATCTCTCAAAAGCAACTCGAAAATGAACAGAAATGGCATAAAATCCGGGCCTATAAACTTTCGCGCTATCTCCCACCTACCGTTTGGAAAGCGATCAACCAAGGTAAAGATGAAACCCTGCAAGCTGAGCGTAAGAAAATCACTATCTTTTTTTCAGACATTAAAGATTTCAGCCAATTAGCGGAAGAAATTGAAGCCGAAGCGCTTAATGAGTTGCTCAATCACTATTTAACCGAAATGTCTAAGATCGTCACCCAACATGGCGGCACCATTGATAAGTTTATGGGCGACGCTATTATGGTGCTGTTTGGGGATAGCAACAGCCAAGGCGTAAAAGCAGATTGTATTCGCTGTGTATCCATGGCGGTCGCCATGAAAAAGAAAATGCGCTCACTTCAATTAGAATGGTTTAATCAGGGAATTAAAAAACCACTTCAAATTCGCATGGGGATAAACACAGGTTACTGCACTGTAGGCACCTTTGGTACATCAAGTCACCTTGATTATACCGTACTCGGCACTCAGGTGAATTTGGCGAGCCGATTGGAATCAGCAGCAGAACCTGATGAGATATTAATTTCACACGAAACATGGTCGCTCTGTAAAGATACCATCATGTGTCGCGACAAAGGTGAAATCCAAGTAAAAGGCTTTGCTCTTCCGGTGAAAGTTTACCAAGTGGCAGACTTACGCAAAGACCTTGGTAAAAATCAGAGTTATTTTGAAGACCGTGCCGAAGGATTTTCAATGTATTTAGATATCGAGAAAATCCGCAATTACGATAAGGAAAAAGTCATTGAGTCACTTGAGAAAGCCGCAGTAAGACTGCGCGACAAGGTTATTATTTAAGAAGCCATTACTGCCTTAACAGTCGACCTACCATTGGCTTCGCAGCTGACTCCGTAGATCTAAAAGGATTTATATCTAAACCACCACGACGCGTGTAGCGCGCATAAACTGAAAGTTTATTGGGCTTACAAGTACGCAGTAAATCCACAAAAATCCGCTCCACACAATGCTCATGAAAATCTTGATGTTCGCGAAATGAAATGACATAGCGCAACAGGTCTTCATGATTAATCTTTGCGCCTGAGTACTCAATAAACAAACTCGCCCAATCCGGCTGCCCAGTTACCGGGCAATTGCTTTTCAGCAGGTGGCTACACAAAACCTCGGCAACTTCTTCAGAAATATCTGCAGTCAGTAGCGACGGTTCGGGATGATAGCTATGGACATCAATATCCAACCCATCAATACATAACGCATTGTAGGTAGTATCAATCAACAACTTTGAACCACCTAACTCTTGTAAATCAACCTCAATCAAAATTCCCGCAACAGCTGATAAATCTTTCTGCAGGATATTTTGAACATCATTCAAGCTCGCGAAACGAGTTTGGTTGAATGAATTTAAATATAATTTGAAAGACTTAGATTCAATAATAAAAGGGCTATTACAAGGAACTTTAAATTCCGCCACTACAACGACTGGTTTGCCTTTGGTGTTCAGCCAGGACAATTCATACCCGGTCCAAATATCGTATCCACAAAAAGGTAAGTCCGCAGAAATCTCCAATACCTTACGAGACTCACTTCTTGCTATTGGAAATAGCAAGCTTGCATCGTAGCTAGATGTATAGGCCGTTTTTTGCCCCAAGGGGCTAGCATCAACAGAATGTGTCATTCAACGTCTCATTAAGCGCGCAGGCGCTTGCCAGTTTTTAATAAGTACATACTAACCACAAACAATATAATTACACCCAAAGCCAATCCAAAAATCGCGTTAACTATATTAATATCGCTCACACCCAAGAGCCCATAACGAAACGCATTCACTATATGGAGTATGGGATTTAATCGCGAAACATGCTGCCATACCTCGGGTAACATTGTGATTGAGTAAAAAACCCCACCAAAATAAGTCAAAGGGGTGAGAATAAAGGTAGGCACTATAGATACATCATCAAATGTATTGGCATAAACAGCATTTATAAAACCGGCTAACGAAAACAGCATAGACGTAAGCAACACGATAAGCAGCGTGATCAACCAGCTGTGGATATGCAAGTCGGTAAATACGAGCGCCATGATGGTAACCAATATGCCAACACACAGCCCCCTCGCTACGCCACCCATAGTGTAACCAAGTAAGATCACATAATTAGGCGTCGGAGAAACCAAAACCTCTTCAATACTGCGCTGAAATTTTGCACTAAAAAATGATGACACCACATTAGCGTAGGCATTAGTTAAGACGGCCATCATAATCAAACCCGGCGCCACAAACTGGATATAACTAAAACCACCCATGTCGCCAATTCGACTACCGATTAGTTTCCCAAAAATTACAAAATATAACGCCATAGTGATAACTGGCGGTAGCAGCGTTTGTACCCAGATACGTGTAAAACGCTTAATTTCTTTGCGAAGAATGGTTAAAAAGGCAATCCACTGCTCTTTATATTCCATATTATGCACCCTCTTTATTAGTGGTAGATTGAGCAATCATGGAGATAAACATTTCCTCTAAACGATTAGCCTTATTGCGCATGCTAACAATAGAAATATTTTTCTCGCTCAACATCGTAAACACACTATTTAAGGTCTGTCCTTTTTCGATCTGTACCTCAAAGCAATGCTGATCGATAATATTGATATCAAAACTGTCAATAGCAAAGTCAAGGGGTAACTTTTCAGCAGCATCAAAAATAAATACCTCCTTATGCAACTCCTGCAGCAAATTTTTAACACTAGTATTTTTTACCAACAAGCCCTTATCGATGATAGCTACATTTCGACAAAGGCTTTCAGCTTCTTCCAAATAGTGAGTGGTTAGAATAATGGTTGTACCGGCATCGTTAATTTCACGCAAAAAATCCCACATAGAGCGACGCAATTCAATATCAACGCCTGCGGTAGGCTCATCGAGAATTAACAGCTTGGGCTCATGTATCAACGCACGCGCAATCATTAAACGCCGCTTCATACCACCAGACAGCATGCGCGCAGGGGTATCACGTTTATCCCATAAATTAAGCTTTTTTAAATATTTTTCAGCTTGCGTTTTTGCATAATCGCGCGGCAAACCGTAATAGCCTGCCTGCTGCAAAACAATATCCTCCACCTTCTCAAACATACTAAAATTAAATTCTTGCGGAACCACACCTAAGAATTTTTTAGCTTGAGAAAAGTCAGTATCAATATTGATACCAAAAATCTCTACGTCGCCTGCCGTCTTTCGTACCAACGAGCTGATAATACCAATTGTGGTAGACTTACCTGCCCCGTTTGGCCCCAGTACGGCAAAAAAATCACCCGGCATTACATCCAGTGAAATGCCTTTTAAAGCTTCCAATTTATTATTGTAAACTTTGGTAAGGTTGCGAATAGAAAGTGCTGCAGACATAGCGCCTCTTGCTCAAATATTAGGAAGTGGATGACTCAGAACAGCAAATATTAATTTATACGCGAGATTTTAGAACTATGACAATCAATGAGTTAGATAAAGCCTATTTTGAGTTTCACATGGGCTTATTAACAGCATTAATAGAACAGATAAAAGTGCAGCCACCGTTTTGCCTTGAAGAACCCAGCGAGGAAGATCAAGATTTTTTACTCGCATTAATTAGTTTACCTAATGTTGGGGGTAGCAATCTTTTAATTCAAGGGCAGCAGATACTTTGCAAGATTGTAGCAGGCTACCCGCATCTTATGCCGATCGTGCCGAGAGATTTATTATGGTTTTTTGGCGGAGATTGCTTGCACTATATGCCAGACGAAGAGATTCGTGTTTTTCAAGACCTCGATGAACAGCGTGAGAATGCAAAAGAGAACAATGAAGCCTTTTCATATGAAAAAGCAAGATTACGCAGTATGGGATTGCACTGAAACAACAAAATCGTCAAGGAAGACGAATTCATTAGAAAAGATTAAATACTAATAAGAGAAGAAAAACTTGGAGCGGGAAACGAGACTCGAACTCGCGACCCCGACCTTGGCAAGGTCGTGCTCTACCAACTGAGCTATTCCCGCAAATGGCGTCCCCTAGGGGGTTCGAACCCCTGTTACCGCCGTGAAAGGGCAGTGTCCTAGGCCACTAGACGAAGGGGACAATCTACTTTTGCTTGACAACAAAAGGATTTACAACACTTCATACAACAAAAAACTTGGAGCGGGAAACGAGACTCGAACTCGCGACCCCGACCTTGGCAAGGT
>CAZZEV010000012.1:0-20949 GCA_964653305.1 uncultured Cellvibrionaceae bacterium
CAGATAGTGAATATTTATTCGAGGTTTTGCAGTACCCGCATACAACATCCGGTTTGGGCCTTAATTCTACTTTTCTGGCAAATCAGTGCCAGAAGCAATTAAGTCTTACATCTGGGAGATAATAAAGGATCACCCTATGCATCTTCGTAAATTGGTTTTAGCCTGTGGATTCGCTTCTTTTGCCCTGTCAAATTATGCCAGTGCATTAGGGTTGGGTGAGGTTAAGTTAAAATCGACGCTTAATCAGCCACTCAGCGCTGAAGTTCAGTTGTTGGACACCAAAGGCCTATCGCCTGAACAGATTATTGTCTCACTCGCCTCGGTAGGTGATTTTGAGCGCAATGGTCTGGACTTCAGTCATTTTTACTCCGAGTTTAAATTCGAAGTTGCCTTAGATAATCCCAGTGGTCCCGTTGTACGCATCACCTCTCGCAATCCTGTTCGTGAACCCTATTTGAATTTCCTGGTTGAAGCAAGGTGGACCTCAGGTCGCCTGCTGCGTGAATATACGCTGCTGATGGATTTGCCGACCTTTGATGAGGCTGCCCCTAAGGCGGCAGTTCAGTCTGCCCAGACATCTCAAGCAAAGCCTGCACCTGGTAAGGTTGCCAAAACTGCGGATGCTGCTGTTGCAGCTGAAGTGCAGGCGGCTGTAGATACTGCCAATAGCGAAGAAAAGCCAGACATTATTGCTGAGCAGGATCAACCTGCAAAAAAGTCTAATACTGCGGCCGACACCTACGGCCCCGTAGGTGATAAAGATACCTTATGGGATATAGCACTTTCTGTGCGTCCGGATTCCAGCGCTAGCGTGCATCAAACCATGTTGGCCTTGCAGCGTTTGAATCCTGAAGCTTTTATTCGCGGCAATATTAATTTGCTCAAAAAAGGCCAAGTATTACGTGTGCCCGATGCTGCTGAAATCAACAGTGTTTCTAAGTCTGAAGCTGTCAGCCAATTTAATGCTCAAGCTGCCGAGTGGTCTGGTACAAGTTCAAGTTCTACAGGGTTGGGTGCGCAGTTAGACGCTTCTACTCGCAGCTCTACCGAGCGCGTTAAATCAGAAGCCGTAGCGGGGCGCGTTAAGCTAGAAGCGCCAACTACAAAAGATAAATCGTCCAGCGGTCAAGGTAGTGGTGCTAATAAAGGTTCAGGTAAAGCGCTTGAATCTGAGTTGGCTTCAACACTTGAAGAATTGGATAAGGCTAAATCAGATAAGACAGAGTTGTCCTCACGTGTGCGCGACCTTGAAGCACAAGTAAAGACCATGCAGCGCTTAGTTGATGTGAGCAATGAGAAGTTACGCGCTTTGCAGTTAAATTCAGCCAAGCAGCCTGATAAAGCAGACAAAACAGCAAAACCTGCTGATGTAAAAGCTCCTGCTGAAGCCTCTACATCCGTTGCCAGTTCAGCTGCGGCATCTAGCGAAGTTGCATCAAGTGTGGCTGCAGTTGTACCGAAAAAACCAGTCGCAAAACCAGCTCCGGTGGCGGTTGAGCCTGAAAAAACCTTAGTGGATCAACTGTTTGATAATATTCTTTGGGTTGGCTTAGGTGCTGCCGGTCTTCTCGGCGCAGCAGGATTTGCAGTTATGCGCCGCCGTAAAGAGCAGGCTGATGCAGCGCAAGCCATCGATAAAGATTCTGACGATTTATTTCCCTCGGAGCCAAACTTTGATGCATTTAATCAACCAGCAGAGTCTGCTGTAGAGCCTTCAGTTGATGAAATGGCGTTGTTTGATGAAGAAGATACTTCTACCGTTGCTGAAACTGGCGACGTTGTGGGCGAGGCAGATATTTATATTGCCTATGGTAAGTATGATCAAGCTGAGGAAATGCTGCTCAACGGTCTTTCTAAGGATCCCGCCTCAACCGATATTCGTTTAAAGTTATTGGAAGTTTATTCGCAGACTCAAAACCCTGTGGAATTTGATAAGCATTACGCTGCCATCCTACCTTTGGCGACGGGTTTTGCTTTAAGTCGTGCAAAAGAGTTGCGCGCTAATATTCCTGGTGTGGGTGACTTCTCCACTGAAGGCGGCACCACTTCAGAAGAAAATCTCGATTTTAATACCGATTTTGATCTGGATGGTTTTAATGCAACTCCAGTGGAAACCTCAGTAGCCAACGCTGATGAAGACCATTTCGATTTTGACTTGGACTTGGATGATGTTAACGATCTAGATGGCGTGGCTAATCAAATAGAAGATGCAGACCTTGATGTGCCCGCCAAAGCCAATTACGGCATGGATTTCAGTAAGGCTGATGAGTCTAAAGCTGCGGTTGCTAGTTTGGATGATGAGTTTGTACTGGATTTTGAACTAGATGATGCAGCCAAAAATAATACGGCTGCTGCTGAAGATTTGTCAGATATCTCCTTAGCGTTAGATAGTTTAGATGATGATGGCTTGCCAGATGATATTGAGGTTTCGAGCCGTAGTCATGAGGATGAATTCAGCTTCGATTTCAATGAGCTGGATGCCGACACTGGCACCTTGGCGCAGGAAGTCGATAACATCAAATCATCTGACTTTAGTGAAGACGAGACCTTGGGTGACGACTTCAATTTAGAGATGGATGTTAATAATTTGGATTTGGCAGCGCTCGATAATGAAATGGCGAGCTTTGATGCAGAATTAGATTTGCTTGATGCAGAGCAAGATAAGCCTGTTGCTCCGGCTAGTGAGTCTCTTGTCGTCGCTGATGATTTCAATCTAGAAGACCTTGATGATGATCTCGCTGAATTGGATGCAAGTCTGCAAGGCGAGAGTTTGGCTGAGCTGGATGCAGGCCTCGATGATACTGATTTCTCTTGGGAAGAGCCTGAAGAGGCAGAAGCGGAGCCTGAGCTTACATCGACCCTTGAGGATGAATATAGTTTAAGTGATGAAGAGTTTGCCTTAGATGACGAAGACGATTTTGATATAGATTCCATCGCTGGTTTAGATTCAGATATTAACTTAGATGCTTCAGATTTAGAGAGTTTGGATGCTGAGTTGACCCAAGAGGGCTTGGAAGATCAGCTCAACCTTGATGAAGAGCCAAAGATTGATTTAGATGCGTTGGATGTTGAGTTGGATGAGCAATCTTTTGCTGAGCTCGAAGATGGTTTGAATGAAGCTGGTTTTGATGCGGATGATGTAAAGCTTAATGAGGAATTGGATTTAGATGAATCCATGTTCGATGAGGATGTGACTGCGGACGAATCCTTGGCTGAATCGACTCTGAGTCTGGAAGAAGATAGTCAATTTGATGAGGTTGTTGAAGAGACTTTCTCTGAGGCTTTACCTGTTGCAAGTGAAGAAATCGACGAGTTGGATGGAGTTGCCGAGACAGAAGCTGTGGCTTTTGATGAATCGGCTCCGCTGTTGAATACTGCTGAGGAAGAACTTGCCGATGATGATATCTTTGAGCAGGCGTTGTCTGATTTCTCTGCTGAAAGCTTGGCGTTGGATGAAGAGGCAAATATGTCGGATGATGACATGGATGCCGAGTTGGATTTCATGGCGGATGCTGATGAAGCAGCCACCAAGTTAGATTTGGCGCGCGCTTACATGGACATGGGCGATAACGAAGGTGCTCGCGATATTCTTGCTGAAGTTGCGCATGAAGGTAATGATCAACAGCGTCAAGAAGCGGTAGATCTCTTGGGTCGTATCGACGCTTAATACACGCTTTTAACACAAAGCCTTGCATAGGTCCTTACAATAGGCGCTATGCAAGGCTTTGTTGTTTCTGGATTACAGGTTTCTTATGAGTGAAAATTTTACCCCCAAAAGTAAAGTCTACGCCCGCAATGGTGAAGTGGTAGGCGATACAGTTTGGCCTGAAGGCATGCAGCGCGTAGCCTTGGCGATTGAATATAAGGGCACTGATTTTCATGGCTTTCAAACCCAGCCGAATGGTGTAAAAACCGTACAGCAAGCTCTCGAAAAGGCGCTTTCTAAAGTGGCTAACGAGCCAATCACCTTGGTGTGCGCTGGCCGCACCGATGCCGGTGTGCATGCGACTAATCAAGTTATTCATTTCGATACGCTTGCGAAACGTTCGCCAAAGGCTTGGGTGATGGGCACGCGCCCGCACTTGCCGGATACCGTGGGCGTGAAGTGGGCGCAGGATGTAACCCCCAATTTTCACGCGCGTTTCAGTGCCTTGAATCGTACTTACCGTTATTTAATATCCGATGCCAAAACTTCATCTGCACTATTGCATGACCAAATTACCTGGTCATCGCGCCCTCTGGATATTGAGCAAATGCGTGAAGGCGCTGCGTATTTAGTGGGTCGCCATGATTTCACCTCTTTTCGCGCAACCCAATGTCAGGCCAAAAGCCCTGTGCGTGAAATTCAGTATTTGCACATCATCCGTCGCGGTGACCTGATCGTATTAGAGGTGCAAGCAAATGCATTTTTACATCATATGGTGCGCAATATTGTCGGGGTTTTGTTATCGGTGGGAGCAGGGGACAAGCCTGCTGATTGGGTGGGTGAAGTTCTAGCGGCAAAAAACCGCAGCGCGGGCGGGGTAACATCCAAACCTTATGGGCTTTATTTGGTGTCAGTGGATTTCCCGGCTGACTTCAAGTTGCCTAAAGGTGTGCCCGGCCCCTTGTTTTTGCCTGAGCCTGTTGGCGGTTTTGCTGCCGAGCTTGGCAGCTAAATACTTGTTGTTAGGGTTAGCATTTTGCACGACACGTCTGCCATTTGCGGTTTTTCGTGGTGAATTCTGGTACTATCGCCGCCTTTATTTAATGCCAATCAGGGTTTTGCCTTGCACCAATAAAGGCTACCCGCGCTAGAGTCGATTAGCCTGTGAATGCAATTCGCGTCAAAATCTGTGGGATAACCTCTGTTGCGGATGCTCAGCTTGCCGTTAATGCAGGGGCGGATGCTATAGGTTTGGTGTTTTATGAGCCCAGCCCAAGAGCTGTATCCATTGAGCAGGCGCGTGAAATTGCCGCTTCGGTTGGCCCATTTGTGACGGTAGTTGGCCTATTTGTGAGTGCAGATGAGGCATTCATCCGCGAAGTATTAGCGAATGTTGCACTTCATGTATTGCAGTTTCATGGCGATGAATCACGCGAGTTTTGCGAGCAGTTTCAGCGTCCTTATATGAAAGCAATTCGCATGCGCCCCGAGTTGGACGTCGCACAAGAAATTGCAGATTTCCCCAGTGCTGCCGCGATTTTGTTAGATGCTTATCGCCCCGGTGTTCCAGGTGGAACGGGTGAAACTTTTGATTGGCAGCGTGTCCCCCTGCAGGCGATGAGGCCGATTGTGTTAGCGGGTGGTTTGACGCCTGAAAACGTTGCTCTTGCTGTGCAATCCACACAGGTCTATGGGGTGGATGTGAGCGGTGGTGTAGAATCATCGCCCGGCAAAAAAGACGCACAAAAAGTCGAACAATTTATTCACAACGCCAAGCATGCTTAAGCAACTGATGAGCACTTTGTCCGTACACTTTAGTTTGAACATAGAATTTACTACTTGAATAAGGTGATAAAGCAGTGAGCGATATTGATTACAGTAGCTTTCCTAATGCCGCCGGTCATTTTGGGCCTTATGGCGGTCGTTTTGTTTCTGAAACTCTAGTTCATGCGCTTGATGAGCTCGAATCTATTTATTTCAGCTTGAAAGATGATCCGTCTTTTCAAGCTGAGTTTGATAAAGACATGGCGCACTATGTAGGTCGCCCATCTCCGCTATATCTCGCTGAGCGCTGGACCCGTGAATTGGGCGGTGCACAGATTTATCTTAAGCGTGAAGATTTAAACCACACTGGCGCGCACAAAGTTAACAACACTATCGGCCAAGCCTTGTTGGCAAAGTTTACTGGTAAAACTCGTGTAATCGCCGAAACTGGCGCTGGTCAACACGGTGTTGCAACTGCAACTGTTGCTGCACGTTTGGGCTTAAAGTGCCGTGTTTATATGGGTTTGGATGATATCAAGCGCCAAACCTTAAACGTTTATCGCATGAAGCTGTTGGGCGCAGAAGTATTTCCCGTAACCTCAGGTTCACGCACATTGAAAGATGCGATGAACGAAGCCATGCGCGATTGGGCCACCAATGTGGATGATACTTTCTATATCATCGGCACCGCTGCCGGTCCGCATCCATACCCACAATTAGTGCGTGATTTCCAATCTATTATCGGCCGCGAAGCGCGTCGTCAATGTTTAGCGCAAGCGGGCAAATTACCAGACGCTTTGGTTGCCTGTGTTGGTGGTGGTTCTAATGCGATAGGTTTGTTCCACCCATTCTTAACCGACGAATCGGTAAAAATGTACGGTGTAGAGGCGGGTGGTTTGGGTATTGAAACTGGCAAACATGCCGCACCTTTAAGTAAGGGTATCCCTGGTGTTTTGCACGGCAATCGCACCTATTTGATGGAAGATGAAAACGGTCAGATTATTGAAACTCATTCAGTATCGGCCGGTTTGGATTACCCAGGTGTAGGCCCAGAGCACTCATGGTTAAAAGATATAGGCCGTGTTAATTACGTAGCTATTAACGATGATGAGGCCTTAGCGGCATTCCGTAAGTTAACGCTTACCGAAGGTATTATGCCGGCCTTGGAGTCTAGCCATGCAGTTGCCTATGCTGAAAAACTGGCGCCTACAATGAGCAAAGATCAAATTATCATCGTCAACCTTTCTGGTCGTGGCGATAAAGATATTCACACAGTTGCTGCCCTCGACGGAATTACCGTTTAAACGAGCCTACGCAAAGCAAAAGAACAGGAAAATGTAGCGATGAGTCGTATTCAACAACGTGTAGCCGAAGCAAAAGCGGCCGGAAAAAAATTGTTAGTTGCCTATATTGTGAATGGCGATCCCCAGCCAGAGGTTACCTTACCGTGCATGCATGAAATGGTTGCCAAAGGTGTGGATGTAATCGAATTAGGTGTACCTTTTTCTGACCCAATGGCTGAAGGCCCTGTTATTCAAAAAGGCCATGAGCGCGCATTGGTTCACCACACCAGCCTTAAGGGCACTTTGGAATTGGTTAAACAATTTCGCGAAACGAATAGCACAACGCCGATTGTATTGATGGGTTATGCCAATCCCGTTGAGCGTTTTGGTTACCAAGCTTTTGCAACTGCGGCGGCTGAAGTGGGTGTTGATGGATTGCTCACAGTTGATTTGCCGCCAGAAGAAGTGGTGATATTAAAGGATGCGCTGGATGCAGTTGGTCTCGACAATATTTTCTTGTTGGCACCAACCACTACAGTCGCGCGCGCCCAAAAAATTGCTGAGCATGCGAGTGGGTTCTTGTACTACGTTTCGCTAAAAGGCGTCACCGGTGCAGGCCATTTGGATGTTGATGATGTGAAGTCAAAGCTTGCTGCGTTTGGCCAGTTAACAGATCTACCTGTTTGTGTTGGTTTTGGTATTAAAGATCCAGCTACTGCAAAAGCGGTTGCACAATTGGCCGATGGTGTTGTGGTCGGCAGCGTGCTGGTAGAGAAAATGGGCTCATTGGACGGCCAACCTGCAGCAGTGATTGCATCTGCGGTAGGTGAAATTATCGGCGGCATACGCGCCGCGATTGATAGCCTTTAATTTGCGAAACATTATTTTTTAACAACTGCTAGCGCTTGCGGTGTGCTAGTAGTTAATCAAAAAAACTAACAAGCCAAAAGAGATTTCACGATGAGTTGGTTAGAAAAAATTATTCCGGGCATTGCCGCTCGTTCTGAAGCCAAACGTTCCAATAAAGTCCCAGAAGGGTTGTGGGAAAAGTGCATTAAATGTGATGCAGTTTTGTACAAGCCTGAATTGGAAAAAACCTTGGATGTTTGCCCTAAGTGCGATCATCACATGCGTATTCGTGCGCGCACCCGTCTGGATATTTTTCTAGATCCACAAAATCGCAAAGAGTTGGCCACTGAAGTTGAGCCAATTGATCGTTTGAAGTTTAAAGATGTTAAAAAATACAAAGACCGTTTAATTGCCGCACAAAAAGAAACTGGCGAAAAAGATGCCTTGATTGCTATGCGCGGTGAATTGAAAGGTATGCCAATTGTCGCTGTTGCCTTTGAGTTTGCATTCCATGGCGGTTCAATGGGTTATGTAGTGGGTGAGAAATTCACGCGCGCTGCCACCATAGCTCTGAAAGAAAATATTCCTTTTGTTTGCTTCTCTGCCACGGGCGGCGCACGTATGCAAGAAGCCTTAATTTCCCTGATGCAAATGGCAAAAACCTCTGCGGTCATTGAGCGTTTGAAAATGCAGGGGACACCGTATATTTCAGTAATGACAGACCCTGTGTACGGCGGTGTTTCTGCGAGCTTGGCCCTCTTGGGCGATCTCAATATTGCCGAGCCAGGTTCTCGTGCAGGTTTCGCTGGCCCAGGGATTATTGAGCAGACTATTCGCCAAAAATTGCCGAAAGGTTTTCAGCGCGCAGAGTTTTTGTTAGATCACGGTGCTATCGATTTAATTATTCATCGCCGCGATATGCGCGATAAACTCGCCTCTCTCCTTGCCAAATTTACGCATCGCCCTGTGTTGAATTGATTCCCCCATGCGATTTACATCATTAGCTGATTGGTTGGGGTGGCTTGAACAAAGCCACCCTAAAGAAATTGATTTAGGTTTAGATCGCATTCGCCAAGTTGCCGAGCGTTTAGATTTACTTAGCCCTCGCGCAAAAGTTATTACGGTTGCCGGTACCAATGGCAAAGGCTCTTGCGTTACTGCTGCTGCAGGCCTGCTACAAACAGCGGGTTTTTCGGCAGGGGTTTATACTTCGCCACATCTTTTGCATTACGCCGAACGAATCCAAATTAATGGCAAGCCCGTTGCGGACGAATTGATTTGTGCTGCATTTGAAACTATTGCCGATGCGGCTGCTGAAATAAGTCTCACCTATTTTGAATACGGTACGCTCGCTGCCTTAGTTATTTTTAAGCAGCAAGATGTTGATTACATGGTATTGGAAGTTGGCCTTGGCGGGCGACTTGATGCCGTTAATATTATTGATGCCGATGTCGCCGTAATTACGTCTATCGCAATCGATCATCAAGATTGGTTGGGCGATAATCGCGAAGATATTGGCCGCGAAAAAGCCGGCATATTGCGCGAACAACAACTCTTTGTCTGCGCCGACCCAAATCCCCCGCAAACGATTTTAGCTTTGGCGAAACAATTAAACACTAGAGCCCATTTTATCGAGCGTGACTTTTCATTTGGTGTGCAAGGGCAATCCTGGTTGTGGCACGGCAAAACCGCGACGGGTGACGATGTGCATTTGCCATCTATGCATGTGCCCCATTTACCGTTGCCGAGCATGGCGGCCGCTTTGCAGGCGGTACAATTATTAAATATTGAATTAACGGCTGACCAAATTGAACGCGGCTTATTAAATTTGGTCTTAGCAGGTCGCTTTCAAAAGCGGGTGTTTCAAGAGCGCGAATTTATTTTAGATGTTGCCCATAATCCCGCTGCAACTGAATATTTTGCCAAGCGTTTGCGTGCAGAGCCTGCTGTTGGAAAAACCTTCGCCATAGTCGCTATGATGAGTGATAAAGATCGCAGCGCCAGCTTGGCTAATCTGGCAGGCTTTGTGAGCGAATGGTATTTGCTGGATCTTGCCGATATTCCACGCGCAGCTACGCCGATTGCCTTGGCAGAGAATTTGGCGGTGTTTAATTTGCAGGTTAAAGCTGCTGGCGATATACAGAGTTTAATGCGTGAAATATTAACTCACGCGCAGCCGCAAGACCGTATTCTAGTCTTTGGTTCATTTTTTACCGTTGCCGCTGCCTTGGCTTATATGCAGGCGGATTCACAGGTTTCCCGAGGTTTTCAGTGAGATATACATTAAAGCATCGCTTGATTGGCGCAGCCGTTTTAGCCGCAGTTGCGGTGCTGTTGCTGCCCAGTTTTTTTAAAGAAAAAAAGGAATATCAGGTCAGCACCAAATCGCAAATTCCGGCGAGTCCGAATGTGGTCGCAGAAGAATTTAAACCGCCTCAGCCAGTAGCCAATATAGAGCCAGCGCCAGCGCCCGAAACCATGTTTGTTCCTACTGATCCTGCAACAGAATTGCCTGTTTCTGATGTGCTTGGCTCTACTGCAACTACTGTATCGTCATCAACAAGTGTGAGCTCTGCTACATCGACTAAAGTCGTTTCTTCTGTGGCCGCCGAGCAAGCAGCTTCATCTGTGCCAGCAATGCCGCTGAATCAAAAGGGCTTACCTGATGCATGGGTAGTGCAAGTTGGTAGTTTCACCACCAAAGAAGCCGCCAATAAATTGCGCGATGACTTGCAAGCCGATGGCCAAAAAGCTTACGTGCGCACCACGACTAGCGGCAATACTGCGATCAGCCGCGTTTATATTGGTCCCAAATTGGATAAAAATCAGGCCTTGGCACTTAAAGAGCAAATGGATCGGCGCTTAAAAGTGAAATCCATGGTTATGCGTTTCCAACCATAGCTTATTCATGTCTCGTCAATCATTTGGGCAATCACATAAGTATCGCTTAAAGAGCTGTTTGATAGGCGGCGGCTCTGCTAAAATGCGCGTCCTCAGTAAGGCGGTAAAAAGTGAAGCGGGGAATGTGGGCGCATGAATTGGGCAGATTGGGCCATAGTGATTGTTTTAAGCTTATCCAGTGTAATCAGCCTCGCACGTGGGTTTATCAAAGAAGCCTTATCGCTTGTCATCTGGATTGTGGCCTTGGTTGTCGCCAATGTGTTTAGCAGTCGCCTCGAAGTGTTCCTAACAGACTTAATCGCTACACCCTCACTGCGTTCTATAGCTGCCTTTGCGCTGGTTTTTATCGGTGTTTTACTTATCGGCGCCTTACTCAATTTTTTAATCGGTTTAATCGTAAAAGCCACTGGTTTATCGGGTACAGATCGTTTGTTCGGTATGTTATTTGGCTTTGCGCGTGGCGTGTTGATTGTGTTGTTGTTTTTGATTTATGTGCCGAGTTACGTGCCCATCAAAAATGACCCTTGGTTTGAGCAGTCCAGCCTAATTCCTTATTTTTCGCCCTATCAATCTGCAGTGCAAAATGGTTTGAGTAGCCTCACGCAATGGATATTGGGTTTGTTAAACCAGCCGGAAAAAACGGCAGTTTAAGAAAATATTTTTTGATGCATTCGTTATTGCTTTTTTAACGTTATTTTTTTAATCAGTTTTTAAAATAGGTGAGCAAGTATGTGCGGCATTGTAGGTATTGTCGGTAAGCGCGATGTCAACGTTCAGTTGTATGATGCACTAACCATACTCCAACACCGCGGTCAGGATGCTGCCGGTATAGTCACATGTCAGGATGGCCGCATGGCGCAACAAAAAGCCAACGGTCTTGTGCAAGATGTATTTAGAACTCGCCATATGCAACGCTTGTTAGGCAACATGGGTATTGGTCATGTGCGCTACCCAACGGCAGGCAGTTCTGGCCCAGCTATGGCTCAGCCATTTTATGTGAACTCGCCGTACGGTATCGCCTTGGCGCACAACGGCAATCTCACGAACACTGAAAAGCTTAGTGAAGATTTATTCAAAACTGATTTGCGCCACGTAAACACCGATTCAGACTCAGAAGTGTTGCTCAATGTGTTTGCGCACGAGCTGCAATTGCAAGGCAAATTAAAACCAACGCCAGATGATATTTTTAAAGCAGTATCGGGTGTGCACAATCGCATCAGTGGCGGCTACGCGGTAGTCACTTTGATTGCTGGTTATGGTTTGATTGCATTTCGCGATCCTAATGGCATTCGCCCATTGGTGTACGGCACACGCGAAACCGAAGATGGCACCGAGTATATGGTTGCCTCAGAAAGCGTTGCGCTGGATGTATTGGGCTTTCATTTAATTGATGACGTAGAGCCGGGCGAAGCGATTTATGTGACCGAAGAAGGTCAATTGCATCGCCGCCAATGTGCAAAGCATTCGCGTTTAGCTCCGTGTATTTTCGAACACGTTTATTTTGCGCGTCCAGATTCCATTATGGATGGTATTTCGGTTTACAAAGCACGCTTACGACAAGGCGAAAAGTTAGCCGACAAAATTTTGCGTGAAAGACCAGAGCACGATATTGATGTAGTGATTCCAATTCCGGACTCAAGCCGTGTAGCGGGGCAGGCACTTGCGCAGCGTCTAGGTGTAAAATTCCGTGAAGGCTTGGTGAAAAACCGTTATATCGGCCGTACTTTTATTATGCCCGGTCAGCAACAACGCAAAAAATCTGTGCGCCAAAAATTGAATCCCATTGAATTGGAATTTAAAGGCAAAAATGTTTTGTTGGTGGACGACTCGATTGTGCGCGGTACTACGTGTCAACAAATTATCCAAATGGCGCGCGATGCCGGTGCGCGTAAAGTGTATTTCGCATCGGCTGCACCAGCAGTGAAATACCCGAATGTGTACGGCATTGATATGCCTACGACAACAGAATTAATTGCACATGGCCGTACCGATGAAGAAGTCTGTAAAGAAATTGGCGCTGATTGGTTAATCTACCAAGACCTTGCTGATTTAATTGCTGCTTCAACTGAAGGTAATCACAAGGTGACCGAGTTTGATTGCGCTGTGTTTACTGGCGAATACATCGGCGGCGATGTTACCAAAGAATATTTGGAGAAATTAGCCGCAGCGCGTAACGACTCTGCGAAAGCAGGTAAAAAATCCGGCAAAGCAAGCGAAGCTCCGATGGGGTTGCATAACGGTGCTATGGGCTAATCTATTGATATCGTCATACCCGCGAAGGTGGGTATCAAGCTTTTGTAATTTTCTGCATTACTGAGCAATCGAGAAGAGTGACTATTCATGGAAAACATAGAACAAGAATTGTGGGAATTAGAAACCCTCGCTGTGCGTGCTGGTCAAGTGCGCACTCACGAAGGTGAGCACAGCGAAGCTTTGTTTTTAACTTCTAGTTATGTATTCGGCAGTGCGCAAGAAGCGGCAGATCGTTTTTCTGGCGCGCAAGCGGGTAATGTTTATTCTCGCTACACCAATCCTACCGTACGCGCGTTTGAAGAGCGCATTGCTGCGCTTGAAGGTGCAGAGTCAGCGGTTGGTACTTCATCTGGCATGGCTGCCATTCTCAGCACGTGCATCGCCTTATTAAAATCGGGCGATCATATTGTTTGCTCTCGCAGCGTGTTCGGCACTACTACCGTTTTGTTCACCAAATTTATGCAAAAATTTGGTGTAACAACTACATTTGTTGCGCCAACAGATTATGCCGCTTGGGAAGCAGCTTTTACGCCTGCGACTAAAATCGTTTTTGTTGAAACGCCATCGAATCCCTTGTGCGATGTGATTGATATTCAGCGTCTCGCGGATATCACTCATGCGCACAGCGCTTTATTGGTCGTTGATAACTGTTTTTGTACGCCAGCATTGCAGCGCCCATTGCAACTAGGTGCAGATTTAATTGTGCATTCGGCTACCAAATACATTGATGGTCAAGGCCGTTGCTTGGGTGGTGTGGTTGCTGGGCCAAAAGTATTAGTAGATGAAGTGCTCGGGTTTATTCGCAGCGCTGGCCCAAGTTTGAGCCCGTTTAATGCGTGGATATTTTTAAAAGGTTTAGAAACTTTGAGTTTGCGTATGGAAGCTCACTCGCGCAATGCGCTTGAGCTTGCGCAGTGGTTGCATACGCATCCTAAGGTTGAAAAGGTATTTTATGCCGGCTTGCCATCACACTTTGGCCACGAGCTTGCTGCGAAACAACAATCAGCATTCGGTGGTGTTTTGTCTTTCCGTGTAAAAGGCGAGCGTGAAGCCGCGTGGAAGGTGATTGATGCCACTAAAATTATGTCCTTGACGGCGAATCTTGGTGATACTAAAACCACTATTGTTCACCCAGCCACTACAACTCATGGCCGTTTAACGCCAGAACAAAAAGCCGAAGCGGGTATTACTGAAAATTTGGTGCGTGTTTCTGTTGGGCTTGAGTCGGTAAAAGATTTGATTGCGGATTTGGAGCGCGGATTGAATTTAATTTAATAGGGAATCGTCATCCCCTGCGGGGATGACGACTCCCAAATAAACAGTAATAAATATAAGGGAGCCTCCGTGAGAAAGTTTGTTGAAGTGCTTGTCAATGAAATTGGCCGCGTTCTCCTAGGTAAAGACGACAAGATTAAACTCGCGCTCGCGTGTCTCTTGGCTGATGGTCACCTCCTTATTGAAGACTTACCCGGCATGGGTAAAACCACGCTCTCCCACGCACTCGCTAAAGTTTTAGGCCTCAGCTACAACCGCGTGCAATTCACGAGCGATATGCTGCCAGCCGATATTCTTGGGCTTTCTATTTTTGATCAGCAACAGCAAAAATTTACCTTTCATAAGGGCGCAATTTTCACGCAAGTATTATTGGCCGACGAGATCAATCGCACTACGCCTAAAACCCAAAGTGCATTGTTAGAGGCCATGGAAGAGCGTCAAGTTACCAATGAAGGGACGACCTACGAATTGCCACAACCTTTCTTTGTTATCGCCACGCAAAACCCTATGTCGCAGATGGGAACTTACCCGTTGCCAGAATCTCAATTAGATCGCTTTTTAATGCGCATCAGTTTGGGCTACCCAGATGCAGACACTGAAAAATTATTATTCAAAGGCGGCGACCCGCGCGATCAACTTGCGCAACTGCGTGTGTGTTTAACGCCGGATAAAATCCCCGAAATTAAACGCGCGATTAATGCGGTAAAAGTGTCCGATAGCTTGGTGGATTACGTGCAGCGCTTGGTGCATTTTACCCGCACATCTGATGATATTTTGGTGGGGCTTTCTCCGCGTGGCGCTATGGCGTTAATAAAAGCCATCAAGACGTGGGCATTTATGCATGAGCGTGCTTATGTAGTGCCGGAGGATGTGCAGTATTTATTTGCCTCTGTTGTAGCGCATCGCATTATTGTAAAAGGTACAGCGCAGCAGTTGGCACAAGAAGCTTTAGTGAAGAAAATTTTGGCGGCGGTGCCAGTAGTCGCCAGCTAAATTCTTTGGCTGTTCTCTAATAGAGGATTCACCTCTTGCCTCAACCACAAACACGACAAAACTATTTTCAGCGCTGGGCTGCCAAGCGATCACCGCGAGCAGATCAAGTAGTTTTGCAGCATCGTACTATCTATGTGTTTCCCAGTAAGCAGGGATTGGCCTTTTTATTCACGGTCTTGTTGATTTGGATTTTGGGCACCAACTACCAAAACAATTTAATTCTCGGTCTTTCGTTTTTTTTAACCAGCCTTATGTTGGTTTCTGTTATTCATGCCTTTAAAAATCTTCTTGGCCTTACCTTTGTACCTGAAGCTAGGCAACAGGCTGCTGTGGGCGAGCTTGCGCCTTTTGATGTGCAAATCAGTTCTGCCTATGAATCTGCTCATCATGGTTTGTTATTAAGTATTGATGATGAAGATCCCGTTCGTGCTGATCTTATTGCCGGCAAACCCGCTCAAATTTGCCTCTATGCCCATGCGCGCCATCGCGGTTGGCTAAAGTTGCCGCGCATAGTATTAAAAAGTTATTTCCCTTTCGGACTAATTCGCGCTTGGGCTTATATAGAGTTAAATCATCGCGCATTAATTTTCCCTAGGCCAATTGCTTGTGATCAACCGCCCTTGGGTGCGGGGCAGGGCGAGGAGGGGATTTATGTATCTGCGCAGCGCGGCGATGAGTTTCAAGGTTTTCAAACTTATCAACCGGGGTCGCCTTTGTCGCAAATTGCGTGGAAGCAATATGCGCGTGGTGCTGGTATGCATTTAAAAGATTATCGCGCATTGCAAAGTGAACACTATTGGTTGGATTGGCAGGCATTAAATGTGCACGATACTGAATTGGCTTTATCGAATCTCAGCTATTGGGTAAACCATTTTGCCGATAACAATATTGAGTTTGGTTTACGTTTGCCGAATGCAACCATTGAAATAGGGACGGGCGATGTTCACCGTTTAAATGCGCTTACTGTTTTGGCTTTATTTGGTTGGGTGAAGGAGGGGGAATGATTTTTTCTAAAAGTCTCACCCAAGATCAGCCCATCTCGCGCAAAAGTTTGGCGTGGTTGCTGACGATTCAAGTTTTTATTTTGGTTCCGCATTTTGTGACGGCACCTGTTTGGATTGCCATTGTGTGGGTGATGGTTGCTGTTTGGCGTTGGAATATTTTTCAAGGCGCGTGGAATTACCCCAGTAAAACCCAAAAGACTTTATTAGTGGCCGTGTGTTGCGGTGGCTTGTTCTTGAGCTTGGGTGCGAGCTTTCGGTTTGAGTCTATGGTGAGCCTTTTATTAATAGGCTTTACTCTTAAACTTCTGGAGTTGAAAAATCGAAAAGATTTTGTGCTGCTGATTTTTATTGCGTTATTTATTCTTGCGGCACAATTTATTGAGTTCAACCATTTTTTAGCGGCGTTCTATGGCTTGGGTTGCTTAACGCTGTTGTGTGCAACCTTGATGCAGCTTTATAAAAATTCTGCGGCTCAGGGGGTGTGGCAAGATATTCGCGCGAGCTTTTATATTTTGCTGCAAGCTATTCCCTTTATGCTTGTCTTGTTTGTGGTGGTGCCGCGCATAGGCTCTTTTTGGGCAGTGCCCTCGCCACAGCAATCCAAAACGGGTATGAGCGATTCCATGTCGCCCGGTGATTTTACCGAATTAATGGAATCCAATGAGCTGGCATTTCGCGTTAGTTTTGTGGGTGCGGCACCAGCGCGCGAAAAATTATATTGGCGCAGTTTAGTGTTTTCATTTTTTGATGGCAGGCGTTGGTCGCAAAGCCGCGAGCAAAAAGCGGGTAATCATTTCAATCAAGCTAGTACAAAATTGCAATCGCACCTTGAGCATAAGGGCGAGCCAATTGAATATACTCTTATCGCCGAAGCCAGCGGTCAGCCTTGGTTATATTCTTTAGCTGCGCCTAAACGTTGGCCAGAGAATCTTGGTTTTGCGCGCGACATGCGCTTGTTTTCATTTGAACCAGTAAACGATCGCATGAGTTATAAAGTTACCGCCTCGCTCGATTATCAACTTAACGAAATTAGCCCTGAAGAGTTGGAGCAAAATAAGATCATCCCCAAAAACGGTAATATTAAAACTCGTGAACGCGCTCAAGAATGGTTGTCAGAAACGGGCAGCCCAGAAAAATTAATTGAAAAGCTATTTGCCTATTACAACCAAAGTTTTTTTTACACTTTAAAGCCACCGGCATTGGGTGTTGATGTTGTCGATGATTTCTTATGGAATTCTCGTCAAGGTTTTTGCGAGCACTTCTCCAGCAGTTTTGTGTTTTTTATGCGCGCCGCAGGTGTGCCTGCGCGGGTTGTGGTCGGCTATCAGGGCGGTGATATAAGTTCGGTGGATGGCTCGCTCACCGTGCGGCAGCGCGATGCCCATGCATGGGCAGAAGTGTGGTTGGAGGGGCGCGGCTGGGTGATGTTTGACCCCACGGTGGCGGTTGCTCCTCAACGAATACGGAGTGGTATTGAGCAATCGCTTTCGGCGACGGATCGTCAACTATTAGCTAGGCCGTTTGGTTCATCCATAAAAGTTCTGCTACTTATGCGCGAGCAGTGGGATGCCGTTAATTTAACTTGGGTGCAGTGGGTTATGAATTACGATTCAATTCAACAGGAATCACTGTTGGAGCGAGTCTTGGGTGAGGTATCGCCCATGCGCATTGCAGTCTTGATTGCCACTACGGGCACTGGTTTCGGTATTTTGCTGTTTGCGTTTTTAATTCTGCGTAATCGTCAGCGGGATTTGCCGGAGACATCGCGTATCTATTTGCGGCTTTGTAAAAAACTTAAGGCTTGCGGTTTTAGCCCCCTGGCGAGCGAAACGCCCCGGCATTTCTCTGAGCGAGTTATTTTGAGCCGGCCAGAGCTATCGGCATCGCTGGGTGAGCTCATGGATTTGTATGAGCAACTTGCCTATGGCGATAATCCAGACGTTGCGGCACGTTTGCGTAAAGCCTTGAATAGCTTTAGTCCTAAGGCTTAGCTTTAGCTAGGTCGCTCTGCTAAGTGCACCCTAAATGGCGCTTTATGTTTCAGTTTTGTGCTGTGTTGTTTTAGAGTGGTAAATTATGGTGCGAAAAGGATGGTTGTGTTTGTTTGTGTTTTTTGTAACATATTGAATTATAAATATAAAATAATTAGGCACGATTAGTGCTAGCGTCTGCTGCTTGCTGAAATTTAGCGATTGATGCCCATTTTTCGGGATTCAATCGGCTTAAAAATAGGCATAATCAATCCCAATTCTGAAAAAATCGGCTTTTCAAAAGAGATATTGATTCAATTTGGGGCAGTTTTATCACTCTATAAAGTTCGCACGTTAAGTAGTGAACAAAAAACATAAGGTGTGATTATGAAGAAGACCATCTGTTTATCCTTTGCGGCTGTAGCGGCTACATCGCTAAGCCAGCTGGCAGCGGCGGATACCGCGCCGGTCGTACTCAATAATGCCAATACCGCTTGGATGTTAACCGCTAGTGCCTTGGTGCTATTTATGACCTTGCCGGGCTTGGCGCTGTTTTATGCCGGCTTAGTGCGTGTAAAAAACGTGCTTTCGGTGTTGATGCAGTGTTTTGCTATAGCTGCTATTGCCTCTTTGCTGTGGGTGATCGTGGGCTATAGCCTGGCATTTGGCCCCGGCAATGAATATATCGGTGATTTTAGTAAGGTGTTTTTGGCCTCTATTAAAAAGGATGATCTTTGGGGCGATATCCCGGAGACCTTGTTCGCCATGTATCAAATGACTTTCGCCGTTATTACGCCCGCCTTAATTGTGGGTGCTTACGCCGAACGTTTGAAGTTCTCTGCTATGTTGATTTTTTCTGCGCTTTGGCTGCTGCTTTGCTATGTGCCTGTATGCCATTGGGTGTGGAGCAGTTCTGGCTGGCTGTTCAAAATGGGCTTGCTCGATTTTGCGGGCGGTACTGTGGTTCATATCACTGCAGGCGTCGGCTCTTTGGTTGCTGCGCTGGTTATTGGTAAACGCAATGGCTTCCCAAATACGGCGATGCCACCCCACAACATGACCATGGTGGTTACGGGTGCGGGTATCCTTTGGGTTGGTTGGTTTGGCTTTAATGCCGGTAGCGCTTTGGCGGCTAACGGCAATGCTGCTATGGCGATGTTAGTGACTCACTTGTCGGCCGCAGCTGGCGCGCTGGCATGGATGACTATTGAGTGGATTCGCTTTAGAAAGCCAAGCGTGCTAGGTATTGTGACGGGCATGGTTGCTGGTTTGGGCACAATTACACCTGCATCAGGCTATGTTGGTCCAGGTGGGGCTATCGTGATTGGTTTGGTGGCGGGTGTGGTCTGTTTCTTCGCTACCCAGCTGGTTAAGCGTGTATGGAAAATTGATGATTCACTCGATGTTTTCCCTGTGCATGGCGTGGGCGGCTTAATCGGTACGTTTATGGCTGGTATTTTTGCATCTACGCAGTTGGGTGCTTTTAGCGGCTTAGGCTTTGCAGCAGGTATTGAGACTATGGGGCAACAGTTGCAAGTTCAATTGATTGGCATCGTCGCTACCTTGCTATTTACAGTGATCGTTACTTATTTGTTATTAAAGCTAACAGGTCTCTTAACGGGTGGTTTACGTGTCACTAAAGATGAAGAATCCTTAGGTTTGGATTTGAGTCTGCATGAAGAAGATGGTTATAAACTGTAAGGCCGAATCTTCAGTAAAAAATGCTCTTTAGACTAAAAATGCCCCGATAGCCTCGGGGCATTTTTTTCGCTGGTCAGAATTGGACGGTTGCTGAGGCTTAATTTTCTGCGGCATCTTGGTCGCCGTGTTACCATGCGCGCACGCCAGTTAGGCTTAATTTATTCTGCATCAGATGTGTTCAAATCCCATCTGCTTTAATCAAATGTGTGTTTTAAAAGGTAACTCATGAAAAAGACGTTTAAGCTCCATATCGAAGGTAAGAACAGCGACCGCCTGTTGGATTCCATCAAACACGAAGTGCGTAAGTATGTTAAACGCGAAAAGCGTAAAACCTTGCCTTATGGGGCTAATTACTGGGCGTTTGATTGCAAATTTGGTGTAACTCCAGAGGTTGCTGAGCCTTTGCATTTGGGTGAAATCACCAAGCAAATGGATGTGGTTGCTAAAGCGGGTGGCGATAGTTTTTATGTTGAAGTTATGGCACGTGCCGCTTTGCGTACCCCGCGCGAACAAGCTGAAATGAATGAAGAAGATGACGACGATAATATGTTCGATGAAGAAGTATTCGACGAATAAGCGTTAGGCTAGATACAAAAAAGGCTGCAAATTGAATAATTTGCAGCCTTTTTTATTTGCGCTAAAAATGTTTATTTAGCTGGATTGCTTCTTACTTTTTTGGATAGTCGCGTTTCACGCTGCCGGTGTACAGTTGACGTGGACGGCCAATCTTATAAGAAGTGCTCACCATTTCATCCCAGTGCGAGTACCAACCTACAGCACGACCCAAGGCGAAGATTACAGTAAACATTTCGGTTGGGATCTCAATGGCTTTCAAAATGATGCCTGAGTAGAAATCCACATTTGGGTAAAGTTTTTTGCTGATGAAGTAGGGATCTTCCAGTGCGATTTGCTCAAGGCGTTTAGCTATCGCCAATAATGGAGAGTTTTCCAAGCCTAATTCGCCCAAGACTTCGTCGCAGGTTTGCTTCATCACTTTGGCGCGTGGGTCAAAGTTTTTGTAAACGCGGTGACCAAAGCCCATCAAGCGGAAGCCTGAGGCTTTGTCTTTAGCGCGTGCAACGCAAGACTCGATGTTTTCCACTGTGCCAATTTCTTCCAGCATTTCCAATACAGCTTCGTTGGCGCCGCCGTGAGAAGGGCCCCAGAGTGTAGAAATACCAGCAGCGATCGCAGCAAATGGGTTGGTGCCAGACGAGCCAGATAAGCGCACTGTAGAAGTGGACGCGTTTTGCTCGTGGTCAGCATGCAGAACGAAAATACGATCCATAGCTTTGGCGAGAGTCTTACTC
>CAZZEV010000013.1:0-5526 GCA_964653305.1 uncultured Cellvibrionaceae bacterium
ACGAGTACGCGGCTTCTTTGCCATAAAACGTTTTAAGTAGTATGTGTGCGATTGGCGTCATAGTTGCCGTTGTTGCGAAACCATAATCGTTTCGCGCTTGCGGATCTAAACCAAAACGATTGCCCGCTGCTAAACCGTATTGTTGATTTTCAACTGCACTGCCATCATGCCCCGCGTTTGTACTTAACACAGCGTAGCCTTGCGCGCGTGCTGAACGACCATCAAACACATCGCCTTCCGCAGGAATCACGGCGCCGTCATTGCCGCCATTCATTTGATACACAAATCGTCCGTTCCACGACAAAGGCAAACGCATTTCAAAGCCAATGCCGTAGTGTTTCCCATCAATTCCCGTGCGCGAATTAACTGTGCCATTGACTGCACAGAAAGCCCCTGCCTCATTGAGCTGGGCAGATTTAATTTCAAGCTTCAACTCTTTGGGAAATGTGTGCTGCAATAATCCCACACACGCGGAAGATGACTCTGCGGCAACATATGTGCTGGGAAGTGTGAGTAGCATCCCCAACAACATAGATTTAGACGTTATGACATTTGAAAGGAAAGAAAAGTGGCGCACGATAATTGACTCCTTTTTTGTATTATTATATCCATACTATCACCACTGAAACACCATGGCCACCGCTGAAAGACCATTGCAAACTCACTGTCAGATTTTTGCATTTCACATAAAGCAAAACCGCTGTTCTGACAGCGGTTTTGTTAAAAGAAGAACTTGGCTATGTTTATTTTGCTGCCGCTTTCGCTTCTCGTCGCGCTTTCCAAATCTCGTAAATAATCGGCATAACCGATACAACCAGAATCGCCAAAATTACCATGGTGAAATTTTTACGCACGCTCGGAATATTGCCAAAGTAATAACCCGCATATAAAAAGATGCCAACCCACAAGACCGCACCTATGACGTTGTAGGCAATAAAACGTGGATAAGTCATACCGCTCATACCGGCCACAAAAGGTGCGAAGGTACGAAAGATAGGAATAAAGCGCGTCATAATAATGGCAACGCCTCCGTGCTTTTCATAAAAGTCATGCGCTTTATCTAAATAATCGCGCCGGAAAACTTTTGAATGAGGGTTGCGAAATAATTGTGCCCCAAAAAAACGCCCAATGGTGTAATTGACAATATTACCGAGTATTGCCGCACTCACTACCAGTATTGCCATGACATTGATATCTAAGCCTGCACTCGCACTTATCGCCACCAAAGCGCCCGTGGCAAACAATAAAGAATCGCCAGGCAAGAAAGGTGTAACCACTAAACCCGTTTCACAAAAAATAATCAAAAATAGAATGCCGTAGATCCACAATCCGTATTGGGTAAATAACTCTGACAAATGCACATCAATATGTAAGATAAAACTTATAACCAGTTGAAGAAATTCCACAAATAAATCCTTAGCAAAAAATGAAATGATGATTGTTAGTTGAAAAAATAATGTTGAATAGCCGAAAACACTTGATTGCGATAAATATCGCTCTCATTAACTAGCTGATGCCCAGCGTCAGCAACAAACACAATTTTGGCATTGGGTATTTTTTCCTCTAGTAGCGGCAAATTATATTTCCAATCCACCGTCATATCCCCCGTGCCTTGCACAATCAAAAGCGGCTTTTGCAAGGGTGAAAAATTCAAAACCCGTTCATGCCACTGTTTCATTGCGCCTATCCAACGCAAGGGTAAATGTTTAGCTTGCAATGGGTCTTGATAATGAAGAAATTCATTAAACACAGGGTCGTGAGAACTTTTGCCAAAACTGCGGCCAATGCGGCGAACAAAATATCGCAATACTGCGTATACATAGCGACCCATATGCACACCACGCCAACCGCGTGGCAACACCAAGGGGCTGCAAAGTGCAAGTTTAAAAAACTGTTCACTTGCATTGCGCTCAATGGCATAGCGCCACATATAATTCAGTAATACTGCACAACCTGTACTCTGACCAAGAGCGTACAGCGGCTGCGGCATTATGGCAGCACTTTGTTGCAAAATCTCCGCGAGCACATCGCCGTATTCGTCGAAGGAATCTATTGTCGCAGGCTCCCCGCTACTTAAACCGTGACCGGGTAAATCGAAAGCGAGCACCGCAAGATTATTTTCAAGGGCAAAGCGAATGGGGTGGTCAAATACGCCCACATGATCGTAATAGCCATGCACCACCACCAATGTGCCTTTAGGATTTTCCGGCAACCAATAATGCGTAGCAATGCGAAATCCCGCTGTCTTTACGCAGCCAAAGGCGTGGGAAACCTGCGCGAATTCTTCAGCAAAATTTATGTCGTAGGCATTGAGGTAAGCCTGTGCCAGGTCAGCGTGCGACCAAGCGCAATCTTTTGCCAGTGAAAATTCTAACTCCGGCAATTGTTCGGCAAGCCTGTTTAACTCTCGCGATGTCAATGTCATAAGCCCTGCGTTTTTTAGTCAGATTTTGCAATGAAAGATCTAGTCAAACTGAATATATGTTAAAGGCTCGCCATCTTACCAATTTAACCTAGTATTAAGTACCTGACGATAGATTTAGTGGCTTCTTGAGGACAGCGAAGTCTTCCTCCACTATAATCCCCACACACAATAATTAGCCACTTTAAGTGGCAGCTACAACCAACCGAGTACGCCATGAAAGAGCACATTTTTAACATTCACGATGTGGTTCTACTAATGACCACCGCCGAGTGTATTTTACTCGCCATTTTTCAAGCCGTTTTACCCGCTAAAAATAAAGCCTCCAGCATTTTACTCACGGCGTTTTTATTATCGGTTGCAGTGAGCGCAATCTGCGTATTGATGTTGTGGAATAACAATGTTCGTTTCTTCACCATGTTTGATGCCACGCTCCTACCCTACTTTTTAACCACTGCTCTGCTATTAAAAGGCCCCGCTCTCTACTTATATGTGCGTGCCATTACGCAGCAAGCTTTTGTATTGGATGCCAGTAAATTAGGTCACTTGGTTTCTATTGTCGTAGGCATTATTTGGTTATTTGTTTTTAACATAGATACCCGCGCACTTATTTGGTTTCGCGATCCCAGTACCTCGGCGTTTGATAAATTCACCGTAGAGTGTCTATGGGCAGCAACAAAAATTATTCCGCTCGCGTATGTTATTGCCGCCGTGTTTAAAGTGCATAAATACGTCACTCAATTGGAAAATCAATATTCCCATTTTTCACCCACAGAACCCGGCTGGTTAAGTGTATTGACCTATGGTTTTTTAGCGAGCTGGAGCCTAACGCTCTTAGTGCATGTGGTTGCGGAGTTCTCGAATGCCTCTATTGCCGATTCCTTTGGTATTACCGATAACTATGTCGGTTTTATTTTAATCAATGCGCTCTTCACCTACAGCGTGGTTTACGCTCATCAACTACTCGCCACCAAACCCGAAGCCACGGAAACCTTAAAAGAGAAAACTGACGAAAAAGTTACCGACGACGCGATTCAAAAAGTACAAACCGGAATGGAAGTGCAAAAACTTTATCTAAAACATAACTTAAATATTGAAGAGTTTTCCAAACGTATCGACCTACCCATTAAAGATGTATCCGCCGTTATCAATAAACATTACGGCACCAACTTTTTTGAATTTATGAATAAGTATCGCGTAGAGGAAGCCAAGCGCCTATTACTCGACAAAAACTGTGCAGAAATGACGGTATTGGATATCTTGTTGCAAGCAGGCTTTAACAGCAAATCTGCCTTTCACCGGTTTTTCAACCGATTGGTAGGTGTATCACCTACCGAGTTTCGCAAGCAAGCGTTGCAAAAGGCGGCGTGAATTGGCGACAGCGCTAGCGTATATTTAAAAGCAAACATGAAGCAATATCATGTTCAGTAGATGCAAGCGGACCCAGAGGTTCGCTTTTTTGTTTTGTAAAACAGAACATCTCTCTTCTAAATCAACCCAAATGACCTCTCACTTTAGGCAAACTTTTAACATGGCACTCTTTTTCCAAATCCGTGCCTGTATTATTGTGAAATTGAAACTCACACTATAAGAAAAGGTTTACCGCACTATGAATCGATTTTTTGCAATGAGCGCGCTTTGTGTATCTATATGCGTTGCTGCAAGTTGCGCCTATAGCAATGACAAGAAGATTTCAGTAGCAGAGCAACCTATACATAAAGAAAAACGCCAAAAGAAAATCGCCTCGGTTTACCCTATATACCATCCAAAAGCTGGCGATCGTATTATTTCGCGCCAACAATATCTCAATCAATTACACGGTCTGTGGCTGGGAGAATCTATTGCTAACTGGACGGGATTGGTTACAGAGTTTGATAAAACAGTCCCACCTTTTTATACACACCGCGATTGGAACACGCCAGACCACCCCAACGCCTGGGGTAATTATGTACCTCACACTCGCACTATCGGTTTTTATTTTGTAAATCGCGGCGCTGCTTGGGGCGCGGATGATGATACGGATATGGAGTATCTTTATCAGTATTTGTTGGAGAAACATCAAACAAGCCTGCTCACACCACAACAAATACGCGAGGGATGGCTCACGCATATCTATACCAATGAAGATGCACCCTTTTATAAAATGTTTCCTGATTCCAAACCGGAGCGTGAAAATTTTTTGTGGGTCTCCAATGAGAAGGCGCTTTATCTCATGCAAGCAGCATTATTACCGCCAGCCACCAGTGAGCCTGAAAATAATCCAAACGGTCACAGTATTGATGCTCAGCTTACCACTGAAATTTTCGGGGCATTCTCACCCGCTCGCCCTGATATCGCCTTAAAAATGGCTGAGCTACCTATTCGTACCACCGCAAAAGGTGATGCCGAATGGGCAGCAAAATTTTATGTCTTAATGTACTCATTAGCGTCAGCATCTGACTCATCCAAAAATATGCAATCGCGCACCCAGTGGATAGCATCTGAAGCGCGCCGACACATTCCGAATGAATCTGCCATTGCCAAGATGTATGACTTTGTTAAAGCGTCTTACGAGCAAAATCCTGATAAGGAAGACTGGGAGAAAACCCGCGATGAAATTTACGAGCGTTACCAAAAAACGAGCCATGACGGCTATATTTACCGCGAAGCATTTGATGCTGGTATTAACTTTGCGGCGAGTATGGTGAGTTTGTTTTACGGACAAGGAGATATTGCGAAGACAATTAAAATCGGTTGTTTGGTTGGATGGGATTCTGATAACCCGCCTGCGACTTGGGGCGGTCTTCTGGGCTTCATGATCGGTAAAGAGGGTATCGAAAAAGCATTTGATCAATATAACCTTTCCGATACCTATTGGATTCATCGCACGCGCCGAAACTTCCCCGATCACACCCCAAACCAAGATGGCGAGGATACTTTTTCGCTTATGGCGGAGCGTGGTATTTCGATAGTTGACCGCGTAGTTGTAGAGCAAATGGGTGGTGGAGTTGATCTAGAAAAAAACCTTTGGTATATCCCAACCGTAAAATAGTCTCAGCCTCTACACGCCCAGAATTAGCAAGAATCAATATTGGGTCCACGTTAAAAATTAAGTAGCGCCTCAA
>CAZZEV010000013.1:5626-20630 GCA_964653305.1 uncultured Cellvibrionaceae bacterium
GCGCAACCTTTGGTTTCATTATTTTTTAAATTTAAAAAAGCCTTCCCATGTATAGATGAGTTGCCTACTGTTTTAACCCATTTTACATCTTCAATATTGAATGTGTTTTCAAGTTGAATGGGCTCCAGTGAAAACACCAAAGGGCTTAGTAGTAAGATAAAAATAGATGATGCGAGGTGAGATAGATTTTTCATTCTATTAATACTCCTTTATTCAAGTAGGTTGCTCGTTTTAATAACAGAATCATAACCGAGCGGAAACAATATGTGGTTGATTGCACAAGCCACATAATATGAATTTTGTGGGCCTAGCAAAAAGCTCGCACCACATATATGTGGTGCGAGCCAAGGTAGAAATTACGGCTTAACTAAACGAACATTATCAAACGATACATTCATTGCAGCGGTTGGCTCAATAACAAAAATATTGGAAATTGAGGATAAATTTGCAATGCCGCTTTGAATTGAATTTCCTTTAGCAATTAAATCTGAAACATTAATACGGTATTCACCCCAGACACCGATAGCGGGTAGAGTCGCTGATACATCGCTCACGCTTGGCCAACCGCTATCCATTTTAATGAGTAAGCGCGAACCCTCGGCCATGCTATTTACTTTTAAATTGAATACTAATTCACCACCCGATGCCCATGAACTTAAATTGGCTGAACCTGCAGGAATATTAAAATATACATTGCCCGTTGCGCCAGTTTTAATGACATTCAATACAGTGCCGCGATCTGCTTCCGCAACTTGCGAATAAGAAATTGAACCGTTTGGGTTATAGGAATCAAATTTCAAACTGGAATTTAAGGCATCGTCATACATGGTGAATAGCGGTGGTGCCGCAAATTCGCCAGTAATTTGTGGGTGACCAGTTAAAGGTTTAATTGCTGGGTCAACATTAGACGCACAACCTTTACCAGTAGTGGTATTTACAGCACAGTTGTAGACCTTCACAAATTCTACGGTCATTTCTTGTGGGAAAGTGGTGTTTGCATTTGGGTTACCTGGCCAATTACCACCCACGGCTAAATTCAAAATCATATGGAATTTTTGATCAAAAGGAGCACCTTCTACACTGGAACCTTTGGTGTACCAACCTTTTTTAGTTTGCGTAGCGAAATGCTTGCTATCTACATACCAACGAATTTCTCCATCTTCCCATTCAACTGCATAAGTGTGGTATTCCTCCCACACTTTTTTAGCGGGCACGTAATTTGTACCAGTATATTTATTGTTTGGCCAAGCATCGCCGTAATGCAAAGTGCCATGAACATTATTATCTGCAGAACCGGTGTTATTGTTCACCGCTTCCATAATATCGATTTCCCCACTGAGCGGCCAACCACCGTACTTCCACTCTGTTGGCAACATCCAAATCGCGGGCCAAATACCTTGACCTTGTGGCAGTTTCGCACGAATTTCCATGCGACCAAATTTCCAATCACCTTTATTTTTTGTACGCAAACGTGCAGAGGTGTAATCGCGTTTTACGGAGGTATCACCAGGATTATAAGTTGGGTCATCATCGCCTTTTGCTTGACCATTAAAGGTTTCTTTTTTCGCGACTATGTGTAATTTGCCATCACCTACATAAGCGTTGTCGGCACGGTCGGTGTAACACTGCAATTCATTATTGCCACCGCCCATGCAATTTTTTTCGAATGACCATTTATTGGTATCTATAGCTGAGCCATCAAATTCATCGCTCCAGACTAATTGCCAACCTGTTGCTGTGCTAGTTGTGCTGCTTGAAGCTGAGCTTGTACTGGATGAAATGCTACTTTCTGCCGAGCTAACAACTGAACTGCTGACACTAGATGCTGCTGAACTTGATGCCGGCGTTTCCGCTTTGTCACTACCGCCGCCACAGCCGACTAAAGTAGTGAGTGCAAGCGCATTCATTAATAGTAATTTTTTCATTGGGTTTTCTCCGCGTTGCCGTTGATTTTATTATTGATGACGTGCAAATTATTTTGCACGTCAGGTTGAATTTAGAAAACTGTTAAGGACATTGAATACTGACTACTGGCGTTGATTCAATACGCACGTGATGGAGTGTTAAACCCAATTCCCCATTAGTGCTAAGCGTAAAGGGCGATAACAACATATCCAGTTTTACTTTGTTAAAGCAGTTCATACTGACTGAAAGTGTTTGCCATTGACCTAAATTTGCTTTTTGTAGTGCATCGGTTATAGACTTTTCTGCGCCACAATCTGAACCGCACGCCATAATTAATTTCACATCGGCACTGGGTTTTTTATCAACTTTAACGTCAAAGACCAAAGCTGCTTTTTCGGGCAACGATGAATAATCCACACGCTCTTTGGCAATAAAACCTGCGCTAGCCTGGGCTTTGCCATTCCACTGCAATTGAATTGAATCTTCTTGTACTAAACGATCTACCGCGCGGTAATTCAGCGCGCCTAAATTCAAAACGCTTGCAGTTATTGGCTTAGTGTTATTGAGATCATCGGTAAGACTCAGCTGCCAAGGCTCTTGGCTGCGGTTTTTAAATACGGTTAAGGTTTCAGCAGATTTTTTTGCCGTTTGCGCTGCTTCCGATAAGTTGTCGCCCAGTGAATCTTTATCGACATAAGTTAAACCATAACCATACGGAAACAGCGGTGCATAATTTTCTTCACCAATATTTAGCGGCGGTTGGTTAGGATCTGACGGCCAAGAGAAAGATAGTTTTCCGCTAAAATCAAAACGCGCTTTATTTTTGGTGTCAGGAATAATCACATCCGCCACGCCGGCGCCTTCAGTACCCGGCTGCCAAATTACGGCAAAAGCGTCAGACGCATTTAATTCCGGATTCACCCACAAAGGGCGACCAGTAATAAATAGGGATACAATGGGGATACCCTGCGCTTTAAATTTTTGCAGCAGTTTTAATTCTTTATCAGACGCGTAATCTAATTTGTTGATATCGCCTTGCATTTCCGCATAGGGATTTTCACCAAAGACGACTACAGCAACATCTGGCTTTTGTTGATAATCACCCGTTGTACTCAAAGTCACTTTACTGCCGTTCGCTTTAGCAGCATCGACAATACCTTTATAGATTGAGGTTGCACCGGGGAAATCGCTATTGACGTTTCCGGTGCCTTGCCATGAAATACTCCAACCGCCGGCTTGTTTGCCAATATTGTCCGCACCATCGCCTGTTACCAAAATCTTGCTGCCGGCTTTAATAGGCAGCAATTGATTTTTGTTTTTCAACAATACGAGGGATTCACGCACGGCTTGGCGCGCAATAGCACGGTGCTCTGCATTGCCTAAAATTTCATTTTTCCCAGAAAGTGCATGAGTGGATGGCGCACCACTATCAAATATTCCTGCGCGCATTTTTACCCGCAATATTCTGCGCACGGCATCATCCAAACGCGCTTGCGAAATTACGCCGCTTTTTGCTTGCGCTAAGGTATTTTCGTAAAGAAGTTTCCAATCATCTGGCACCATAAAAATATCTACGCCCGCATTAAATGCTTGCGCACAATTATTTTTAGTACAGCCAGATACAAATTCGTGACCGTTCCAATCGCCCACTACAAGGCCATCGAAACCCATATGATTTTTAAGAATGTCGGTTAACAAATATTGGTGGCCATGCATTCTCTCGCCTTGCCAGCTATTGAAGGATGCCATAACCGTTTGCACGCCAGCTTCAATCGCCGTGATGTAACCCTGCGCGTGAATTTTAACGAGCTCCTCTTCACTCACATCGGTGTTACCTCGGTCTATACCACCCTTAGTACCACCATCACCCAAGAAATGTTTGGCAGTGCCTATGACGTGCTGTGCCGATAGAAATTCTTGAGTATCCGCATCGCCTTGCAGGCCTTCTACCATTTTGCCGGCGTAGGATTTTACGAGATCGGGATTTTCAGAATAGGATTCGTAAGTACGGCCCCAACGATCATCGCGCACCACGGCGACTGTGGGCGCAAAGCTCCAGCCAATGCCCGTTACTGCAATTTCACGCGCAGTCGCTGCGCCAATTTTTTTCATTAATTCAGGGTTACGCGCTGCGCCCAAGGCGATGTTATGCGGGTAGAGAGTTGCACCTATAACGTTGTTGTGGCCGTGAACGGCATCCGTTCCCCACATAATCGGAATTGCCACACCATTTTCGGCAGGTTGCATAGACGCTTTGTAAAAACTATCGGCCAAGGCTACCCAATCTTCGGCTTTGGATAATTTGTTGTTATTGGGGAAGGCTCCCCCGCCGTTTAAGATCGATCCGATGTGATATTTTTTGATATCGGCGAGACTGATGCTGCGAATTTCTGGCTGAATGGTTTGGCCGACTTTTTGTTCCAGCGTCATTTTGGCGATGAGGGAATCAATCTTTTGTTCCATCGCCGGATCTTTTGCTACCTTGCTCACCGGTTTCGGCCAGAGGGCAGGATTACGAACCACAGCTTGCGCATTTTGTGTTTTTGGGGTTTCTGCCACCCGCGCTTTTGGCGCGGTATTTTCACAGCCCGGTAAAATCAAAGCACAGGCAGTAAGACTCGCCAACAATGGCAGATAGCGTTTAAACGAATGCGTCATAGTGTTTCACCACAATTATGTCGGTTCGCCACAGTTAAGTGGTGCGATAGTGTCTGTAAAAAAGCCCCCACAATTGGGGGCTATCAAGGAGAGCTAACAAGAATGTAAATGGGGGGTTGGCTAGATGCGGTAACACACCCATCACACTTGCTAACGCCCAAATACGGCCTGACCCGTATCTAGGTTTGGCTTTTTAATCGTTGCAGTTATTCAGTTATCACAACGGTTAAAAATAGACTTTTAAGTCAAAAGATGTTTTTACGATGGGTTCATGATGGTGAAAATTGGAAAGTGTGTCGTCCCACTTTCAATAAACTCGCAAGGTGGGGCTGTTCACTTTTTACGGGGGACATTTATTGTCAAAAAAAGGGGGCATAAAACGTTTGAATGAAACATTTTATCCATCCTTGGACTAATGCAGACTGTTACTTCTTAAGTTTTCATCATCCCTTGCTTCAACACATGTTCAATCAGTTCGCGATTTGACGGTAAGCCCGCAAAGTATTTAGGGACTTTATTCAACGTGGCTTCAATGGTTTTTATCGCCAAGGATAAATCATCTCGGGGTTTTGGGTAGGCACGGGCTTCTGTTTTAAAACCCATACCATAGAGCACGTATTGATAACTGGCGGAAGGGAAAACCTCTTCGTTCTCTATGAAGTCATTATAATAAGGTGGACGATAACGCCAAAGCTTCAACAGCTCTTGTAAGTGTTCTGGTACAGACACTGGACTAGAGGCATCGCGCCAATAATCGGAATCTGTACGCTGAGTTAACACATAGTGTAATTTTAAAAAATCAATTACCCGCGCCCAACGATAGGTAAAGCGGTTATTAAAACGTTTTTCAACCGAGGTCATCGCTGAACGTGTTGCCGGCATTTCATCGCTAATCATATTGACTGACATCTCGACTAACGCGAGCGCCGATGCTTCCAGTGGTTCAATAAATCCTGCGGCCATACCGACTGCGACACAGTTTTTGTGCCAAAATTTTTGCCTATGCCCCGCACGAATCGATAATTTTCGGCAGCTTAATTCTTCCGCCTTTTTCTCGCCCACCGCTTTTGCTAAATAGGCTCGCAGCGTTTGCTCAGCTTTTTCATCACTAATATGAGCGCTGGAATAGACATGGCCAGTGCCACGGCGCGACGACAATCCTATATCCCAAATCCAACCGGATGCTTGTGCGGTAGCAATAGTTGGTGAGGCTATAGGGGAGTTGTCTTCAGGGTAGGGTGTTTGAATCGCAAGCGCGGTATCGTTAATTGAAAATTCTTTTTTATCCAAAAAGGGAATTTGGAAATGTTGCCCAAGCAGCAAACAACTCAGGCCTGAGCAATCAATAAATAAATCGCCAGTGATAGCGCCACTATTTTTTGTTGCGATAGATTCAATATCGCCATCTGCTGTGGAGTTAATATGGGTGACATGATCAAGCACATGTTTTACGCCCAATTTTGCAGTGCAATGTTTTTGCAGAAGCTGACCAAATTTTCCAGCGTCTAGGTGGTAGCCATAATTAGCAACGCCAGCATATTCCGGTGTCGTAAATTGTTTTGGCGCGAGCCCTGCCTCACAAATATGGCTTTGTTCGCACATAGCATCTGCAAACGACATATTCGAAAAATGGGATTGCCACGCTGCTGGCAAATTTGATTGCGTGTAGCTATTAGGCACCGTAAAGGGATGATAATAAAAATCGTCTGCGCGCCCATTTTTCCAACCCACAAATTTTGAGCCTTGCTTAAACGCAGCACTACATTCGCGCACGAATTCTGTTTCAGAAATTCCAATGGTTTGCAGCGTGTTACGCATGGATGGCCAAGTACCTTCGCCAACACCAATGGTGTTTACGTCTGGCGACTCCACTAAAGTCACTTGAATACCATCAGGCGTTTTAGTGGCGTGTTGCGCAGCAAGAATACCTGCGGTCAACCAACCTGCTGAACCACCGCCAACAATAACGATTTGCTTTATTATTTTTTCCATTGCGAAACACCATTTCTGCTTGCATTAAAAAAATACTGCTATAAAAAAGCCGCTGAGACAGCGGCTTTTTTATTCTACACAATTCCACTTACTAAGAAATTTTTAGAAAGTGTAACGTGCTCCCAAGGTGTAACGTGGGCCCCAGATATCGAGGTTCCACATTTGTACTTGGGTACGGCCGTGACGACGCTTGTCTTCACCCAGCAAGTTCAAACCTTCCAATGACACAGTAATCTGCTCAGTAAATTCATAGCTGATGCTGGCATCGAAGCTTTCAAATGACTCAGTGTAGCCTGGTTCGTTGTTGTATTGGTTAGCGGTATCGAGGAACTGATCGCGCCAATTGTACGCAATACGTGCTTGCAAACCATCTTTGTCGTAGAACACAGAGGCGTTTGCAGAATCACTCAAGCCAACCAAAGCAAACTGACCACCCAACTTGTTGTTATCAAACGCGATATCGCCATTAACAGTGGTGTAGTTAGCGGTTACGCCATAGCCTGACTCGCCAAACATATGCTGTACAGCAACTTCGAAACCATCGATAACAGCAGCTTTGTTATTGATGGGCTTGCTGATGTGCCATACCGCCAAAGGATCAGTTTCATTGGGCACTACCTTGCCATTCCAACCGAAGTTAATGTCAGCATTGGCAGGAATTTGACCTTCATTTTTCAACACTTGGCTGTAAAGCTGCTGTGCGCTTGGGGTATTAATTCCCAAATTCTTTAGCTGCGCCAAGGCTGCTTGTGCACGCTGACCTTTAGTTACATCGCGCAAACCAAACAAGTTACCATCAACCGAAGAGGTGCTGTTGAAGTTATCTACATCCTTTCTGTAGTAACCCGCAGAAAGATAACTGCTGTCACCATAGTACCATTCCAATGACAAATCGAAGTTCTTCGATTCAAGCGGCAATAGGCCTGGCGAGCCAGAATCAGCGGTGTAGTTTCTGAAATCACCTACACCAATATCTGCACGGAGATTGCCATAAGTTGGGCGCGCGATAGTTTTGCTCAAAGACACACGACCTTTCAATTCATCAGAAAAACTGATGTCGAAGTCTACACTTGGCAATACATGGTCATAGCTGGCTTCTTGCGAGAAGGGCGACAAAGTATCTGAACGTGTAGTGGTAAAGTCATCATCACCCGTCCAGTTAATCGCGGTTGGGTTCGCTGCTTGAGTGCTTGAGGTAATATCCGTTTTCTCGTAACGCACACCTGCCAACACATGGTATGGCATGCCGCTAACTTCACTACTCATGTTGTATTGCAAGAATGCGCCTTGTACATCTTCCACTATGCCGCGGTAAGTCGTTACTCGTGGTTTAGCTTCAAATTTGCCACTTGGCGGGAAGTCACGGAAGTTTGGCAACTTGCCGTTTTGGCTGGCAACCCAGTCAGCAACTTCGTTGAAATCCCAGTCCATACCACCCGTAAACGAAGTACCCAAGTTGTAACCTTCGAAGTCGGCCAAGAAGTTACGTGGCGTCCAGAAGGAATCTGGTACGTTTTTAGCGTCCGCACCACCCCAGTCACCGAATACAATACAGCAATCGCCACGGCTTCTGCCCAAGTAGTCATTGGTGCGGCTTTCAACACCAAACTCTAAGCTGCTATCGTCACCGAACTTATACACCGCATTCAGGCGTGCTTGCTCCATGTCGTTTTCAACCCAGTTGTAGTTGGTAGTACCGGCGGTGGTGGTCATATCACCCGCATCCAGCTTACCGCTACCATTACCAGATACCTTATCGTCGATCGCGACGCTCATGATTGGCAATGCAGGATTCCAATTCATGGATTGCACTTTTACCACATTGGCTGCTACCGACAGGTTCAAGTTACCGCGTGGATCGTATTCGCGAGTTTCTGCATCTGCTTTAAAGTAATCGGCAGTAAATGACAGCTTATCGGTTGCTTCAAACTCAACATTCAATCCAATCGCATTGTTTTCGCGGTGGTTACCTTGCACTTGACGTGCAAAGCTAATGTCTTTTGGATTGTCGATAAGCTCCGTCATCAACACCGGAGTTTTTACTTTTTCATTATCGAAGGTGATCTGCGAGCCAGTACCCACGAACCACAAAGATTGTTCAATACGTTCTTGATGCCAATCCAACTCTGAATAGGTGTAATCCAAAGTGGCAACGATTTTATCGGTGGGCTTGAATTGGAAAGTCAATTGACCGTTGGTACGTTCACGCTCTTGATCGCCCAAAATCAAACGATAGTCAATTGGAGTAGAGAACAATTGACCATTACTTGGCGCGTTCTGAATTACCGCATTCGAGCGAGAGGTAATGTTGTTGTAGCCCCTGGAAGTGTCCCAAGCACGGGTATTCCATTGTTGCGAGTAAGCACCTGAGTTACCTTGATCTCGCTTCTGATAAACAGCAGACAAGGTCACACCGAACATATCGTCAGCAAAGGTGTTGCTGATAATGCCTGATACTTCTGGAGTAACATCATCGCCAGTGCGAACAGTGGTGTCGTTTACGGCTTTGACGCCAACCGAAGCCTTGAAGCCTGGGTTATCCAATGGGCGAGCAGTCTTGATATTAATAGTTGCACCAATACCACCACTTGCGGTGTCTGCACGACCTGTTTTGTATACTTCCAAGCCACTTACGCTTTCAGACGCTAAGTCAGCGAATTCAAATGAACGTGAGTCGAAGCCGGAAGATGGCATTGCACGACCATTCAAAGTCACTAAGTTGTAATCTGGACCGAAGCCGCGCACTGTCGCTTTTGAACCCTCGCCGCCAGCGCGGTCAATCGATACACCGGTGATACGCTGCAGCGATTCTGCAAGGTTGGTGTCAGGCATTTTGCCGATGTCTTCCGCAGAAATGGCGTCAACCACGCCTACTGCGTTTTTCTTCAAGTCCATAGAGGCCTGTAAAGATGCTTTGATACCGGTGATGACAATTTCATCGCCTTCGTCTTGTGCGAAGGCCATGCTGCCAAAACCTGCTAGTGAAGCTATGGCGCTTGCTATAATTTTCTTTTTAAAATTTACTGTTTTTTGCATGAAGTAATTCCTCAAACCGTTATTGTTATCGTAACCGCGAGTTGGTGCTGCACTCTTGAGATTGCAGCTTCCTTCAACCCAGTTACTGCACTGGTCTTATCATTTTGGGTAGATAATAGGTATCTAGCCGCCAGTTATGTTCACAAGTTCAAGTAGTTCCATCGTCCCACTCTATGTTTTTTGGCAAACATGGGAGGTTCACTTAAAATAACTTTAAGTGGGATAATTATTTTCTTATTAAAATCAATAAATTAGCTATTTTTTGACGCAAATAACCGGGAAAGGAAACAGCATTTCTTGCACTTTTTTATAGCGTTCGGATAGACGAAAAATGACTAAATCGAACGCTCAACAACCATCAAATACATTTTTAAACAAGAAAAAGAAGAAAAAGATTAGATTTATATAAAATTGACGGTTATATTCTTGTCGGCAATCGTAAGCTCACACAAGCTCACAAAGGGTAGTAATGAATGTATAAAAAGCTGAATAGGCTAAATTTCATCACCCAAAAATACCGCTTAACCAAGCGCTATTTTTCATTTCAGACAGCTGCAGCTCTTAGCGAGCCCCTGCAACTTCTGAGACAAATCAACGTTCACTTTTCACACAAATATATTGCGCAAGTGCTCTGGTTTATGCGACATTTGACAGCGCTGTCTTTTTCGGTCTGGCAGCGTTGATTTTAAGCTTGTGTTAACGGTTACATTATTTTTACGCACCCTTTTTTATTCTAAATAATTCTATAGGGTCGCGTGATCGGCAAATTTTTATTGGTTGGCACACATTCTTCCCCGTCAGCCGGTGAAATAACGCTCCTCATCCAAAGGCGCGGGTCTTGGTTTTTGACATGTTCAAAATATCAAGACTGAGGTACTGGAAAATATAATTTCTAATGATTTAAAGGAGAACTCCATGTATAAAACAGTTAGCTTCCAGAAAAAACTTCTGGCTACCTTAGTAGCCTCGACAACCTTAGGTTTGGGTAGCGTTGCTTACGCCCAAGAAGAAGGTGAAGAGATCGTTATTACTGGTATCAAGGCGAGCTTGCAAGCCGCTATGGATATCAAGCGCGATTCGGCGGGTGTTGTTGACGCCATTTCCGCAGAAGATATGGGTAAATTCCCAGACACCAACCTTGCAGAATCTATGCAACGTATTACCGGTGTATCGATTGACCGTTCAAACGGTGAAGGCTCAAGAATTACCGTGCGCGGCTTCGGCGGCGACAACAACATGGTTACCTTGAACGGCCGTGTAATGCCAGCAGCAAGCATTTTCCCAGGCGCAGGTGGTTTTGGTGTATCACGTGCATTTGACTTCTCTAACCTAGCATCTGAAAGCGTTGCTGGCGTAGAAGTGTACAAAACAGGCCGCGCTAGCGTTGCAACTGGTGGTATCGGTGCTTCTGTAAACATTAAAACCGCAAAACCAATGGATAACGATGGCTTCAAAGCATCTATCGGTGGTAAGGCATTGTCTGACAGCACTAACCGTACTGGCGATGACGTAACTCCAGAAATCTCTGGCTTAGTAAGCTTCTCAGATACCGATGCGGGCTGGGGTGTTGGCTTGACTGCAAGTCATCAAGAGCGTGATTCTGGTAGCAGCGACATTACCGTTAACCAATGGAACATTGGCAAATGGGATGCGACAGCAGCCACCGCTAACACCGGTCTGTTCTCATTCACTAAAACCGCGAAAATCAACAACGCACCAAAAGAAGGCCAACTCTATGGTCGTCCAAACGATTTGCGTTACGCGTTTTCTGATAACCAACGTACCCGTGATAACGCTCAGTTGACCTTGCAATGGGCTCCATCTGACAAAATCACCACCACATTGGATTACACCTACGCGAAGAACAATCTCGAAGAGCGTCGCGGTGAAACCACTAGCTGGTTAGCAAACGGTAACTCTATCGATGAAGTTATCTTCAACAACTCTACCTCTGTTGCAACCCCAGTTTACATTCATGAAACGGCTGGCCCACGTGACCAAGGTTACGAGCAACAATACCGTAAGCAAGAAACCACATTGAAATCTATCGGCTTCAATGTTGATTTCCAAGTGACTGACGCATTGAAACTGAGCTTTGACGCTCACAACTCTGAAGCAGAAAGTACTCCAAATGGCCCAGCGGGATCTAACGATATCGCCGTATCAATGGGTAACCCAACTCAAGTTTCTCACTCATTGGATTTCCGTAACGAAACCCCACTGTTTAATGCGGTCTTTAATGACACTAACTCTGGTAATCGCAACGGTAAAGATGACGCTGGTGACATAGGCTCACAACCTGTACGTATCGGCTATAGCGATCAAGTTTCCAACATCGACGAATACAAAATTGACGGTACTTACAAATTTGATGATGGCCGTTTCGATTTTGGTATTCAATCTCGTGAAATGGAATCAAGCAACAAGAGTTCATCACGCTATATGGCAATGGGTGACTGGGGTATTGCCAACGTAGGCGACATTCCTGCAAACATGATTCAGCCATTCAATTTGGCTAACTTTGACAGCTTGGATACCGGTAAGTCTTACCAAGGTGGTTACAAAGGTAATGCCGAAGTTATAGCTGAATACTTGGTAAACCTCTACAAGCCTAAGAACCCAGGTTACTGCTTCTGCTACGATTCAAACTTCACTAACAACGATACATTGAAAGAAGATGTTAAAGCGGCCTACTTCCAAGTAGGTGTTGAAGGTGAATTGGGCGGCATGAAAACCAACTTCTTGGTTGGCTTGCGCTATGAAACCACCGATGTTGACTCATCATCTCTGGTAAGACCGCCAGCATACTTGTTGTGGCAAGACAACAATGACTTCCAAACTGCTTATGGTGACAACCAACTACAACCATTTAATGTGACTGCAAGCTACGATAACTTGCTCCCAAGCTTCGACTTTGATATTTCATTGCGCGATGACTTGAAAGCTCGTTTCTCGGCTAGTCAGACTATTGCACGCGCACCTTACGGCAACCTTAGCGCATCAGTAAGCGGCTTCGGCTCTGGTGGTGGCTCAACGGCTAACGGTGCAATTCGTGTTGCTAACTCTAGCAACCCAGAATTGCTGCCATTGCAATCCAACAACTTCGACGTATCTGTTGAATGGTATTATGCAGACTCAAGCTACTTATCTGCTGGTGTGTTTGAGAAGCGCGTAACCAACTTCATTGGTACTGAGAAAGTGACCAGAGAGTTGTTCGGCATTAAAGACCAAACCAGTGGTGACTCACCTCGGGTGAAAGCAGCTATTTCTGCACTCAAAGCAGGCAACTATGGTGTTGATGACACCAGCCTCTTTGTAATGATGGCGATGATGGACAACGCCTCTGCTACTGGCGGCGCGGCTGCTTACAACGGTACTCCTGCTCAAGCGATTGCGATTGCTACCGCTTATGACTTGGTTCCACGTGCTGATGACCCAACGTCCAAGTGGTTAGTAAGCCAACCAGTAAACAACAAAGAAGCCAAGTTGTACGGTGCTGAGTTTGCCGCACAACACTTCTTCGGTGACTCTGGTTTCGGTGTACAAGCAAACTACACCATCGTTCGCGGTGACGTAGGTTATGACAACGCTGGTGACCCAAGCATTTCTCAATTCGCCTTGTTGGGCTTGAGTGACACAGCTAACTTGGTTGGTATTTACGAGAAAAACGGTTTGCAAGCACGTATTGCTTACAACTGGCGTGGCGAGTTCTTGCGCAGTGCTAGTCAGGGTAGCTACAGAAACCCTGTTCACACTGAAGCATATAGCCAAATTGATGCTAACGTCAGCTATGAAATCAATGAAAACTTAACTGTTTCTTTGGAAGGTTTGAACTTGACTGGTGAAGACCGTCGCGATCATGGCCGTACTTACGAAATGGTTGAGTATATGATTGACTTAGGCCCACGTTACGCATTGGGTGCTCGTTACACCTTCTAATGTTTATTTAGAAAGTAACTTGCTTCTGTAGAAAAAGCCGCTGATTTCAGCGGCTTTTTCTTTAATTGCACACCGTTTTAAAGAGAGTTACATTCCTAAACTCAAAAAACTCCATTGCAATGCACCACCCCCTCAATTCACTATAACGAAAAGCAAGAACGAAACTGAGATGCACTTATGACCAACCTAGCCCCCCTGAATAATGTTACCCACAAAGATCTAAAAATCATTACCCAGCACTCTGAACAATTTGGCAACAACATCGGTGCGGTCCTCACCTTTCCAACAGAGTTTGCCGATATTCAGCGCGAGTACCCAATATTCTTTCAAAGAAATCCTGAAACCCTGAAATATCAATGTGTTGCTCTACTGGGAATAACTCCCGGTGAAAATTTGTTTTTAGACAATGAGAAATGGAATGCGCGCTACATACCCGCAATCGTTGCACGCGAACCCTTTGTGATTGGCTTTGAGGATCAATCTGCCGACGGGGGCGATGAGCACGCGCCTGTTGTTATGGTAGATATGGACAGCCCGCGCGTTAACACACACGAAGGCCAAGCAGTATTTTTAGAATTCGGGGGCAACACTCAATATCTGGAGAGTATTAATAGGATTCTACAAGGCATCTATCAAGGCATGTCGGTGAGCGATGAAATGTTTGAAGCATTCACCCAACTAGAGCTCATTGAACCAGTTTCACTAGAGATTAAACTGAAGAATGGCGAACTTCACCGCCTGACAGGTAACTACACTATTAACCGCGAAAAGTTAAACTCCCTGAGCGCTAAAGAGTTAGCGAAACTCAACAAGGCAGGATTTTTGGAAGGTGCATTTTTGGTTGCGAGTTCGTTAAACAATATGAAGAACTTGATCGATATTAAAAATTCGAAATTGTGATTGTGCGAGACTAAAAGCTCGCGAGGCCTCTCATCAAACCATTGGTTCAGCCCATGACGGTAAGTATTACAATAAAAACAAAAGTGTTGGAAGATTGCACTCCCGATCAAATACCTGATTATGTGTATACCTCCAACGAGCCAATCATTTTGAAAGGCTTAGTAAAAAACTGGCCATTGGTAAAGGCTGGTCTTATGTCCCCAATCGCTGCAGTTGATTTATTAAAATCACACTACAGTGGTGCGCCTGCCAATACTTATTTTGGTGCGCCGGGAACACGACGTTTAGCCTACAATCCAGATAGTACGAAACTCAATTTTGAAAACCGCAAAGCACAAATAAGCGAGGTATTGGATGAGATACTCAGCAATCTCGATAATGAAAACCCACCCTTACGTTATATCGCTTCTAATATTATTGAAATTTCTTTTCCCTCGTTAAAAGATGAACATGATTTACCGTTTAACGCTGCACATTTCAAGACTCATCCATTAGAGCTTGCTGATCCTCATCGCGGCATTTGGATCGGCAACAAAACCCTATCGCCCTGTCATTATGATGCCCAAAGCAATAT
>CAZZEV010000014.1:0-20506 GCA_964653305.1 uncultured Cellvibrionaceae bacterium
GCCAACTGGATCATGGCCGACTTAGGTGCTTATTTAAATCGCACAGAACAACGAATTGATCAATCACCTGTAACACCAGAATTGCTTTCAGGTTTGGTTGTACGCATTAAAGACGGCACACTGTCGAGCAAAATCGCTAAGCAAGTATTTGAAGCAATCACTAACGGCGAAGGCGATGCAGATACCATTATTGAAACCAAAGGTTTAAAACAAGTTTCGGATACTGGTGCGCTAGAAAAAATTATCGACGACATTCTTGCTGCTAACACCGCACAAGTAGAAGGCTATCGCGCCGCCGCCGAAGACAAACGTGCAAAAATGCTCGGTTTCTTTGTGGGGCAAGCCATGAAAGCGTCAAAGGGCCAAGCGAATCCTCAAGCATTGAATGAATTGCTAATTAAAAAATTAAACGGTTAAGAGAACTAAAATGAGCTTACGTAAAGACAAAGAAAAAGTACTTGGTGAGATCTTCGATGAGGCGCGTATCGCTACTTTCTTAGACTACCCCGCACCCGCTGGTGTCAATGCTGATTTCCATTTATTGGAAAAAGCGTACCGCGGTATGCGTGGCGAAAACTTCAGCACCTTTGTAAAACTCTTTATTGCTGCAGGTAAAGATATCAATGCTGCCGGTGCCGATGGAAAAACTTTTTTGCAAACCGTTAAAACTCACCGCAATGGTGAAGAGTACGTGATTGCATTGGAAGCGGCTGGCGCCAAATAAGCGTTTGGCCTCACCTGCGCACAACAAAAAAGCAACCTAACGGGTTGCTTTTTTGTTTTATAGCCCCGCGTCAATACATCGATTCACTCGAGAAATAATCGCTTTTAATCCGTTATTGCGCGAAGGCGTTAAATGCTTCTCTAATCCCAGACTCGATAAAAGTTGTGCAAAATCCAATTCACTAACCTCAGACGTGGTTTTACCTTGAGCCTGTGCCAGCAATAAAACCGCCAATCCGTTAATCACACGGCTATCACTATCAAAAGAAAATTGGTGTACTCCGTGGCTCTCTCTGTGCGCCAACCATGCTGAAACCTCACAACCCTTTATGATATTTTCGGGATTACGTAATTCCGGTTTGTGCTGGATGAGTTTTCCCCACTGCGTAATCAAGCGATATTGTGCTTGCCAATTATTAGCGGCAATTAATTCTGGCAATGAGACAGAGGATAAATCGTCAGACGTGAACATTAATAATCAATCTTAAACAGTGTGCGTGAATTGAGTGAGGTTTGCGCGGCAATTTTTTCCAGAGGCTCACCGCGTAAATCGGCGAGCGTTTGCGCAATGTCGATAATTTGCAGTGGGCTATTGCGCGCACCTTGCTTGCCACTGAGCGGCATATCGGGTGCATCGGTTTCCAATAAGATAGCCTCCAGCGGTAGTTTTTTCACCGCCGCGCGGGTTTTATTTGCGCGATCATAGGTAATTGTACCGCCAATGCCCAAACGAAAACCTACATCCCAATAGCTAGCCGCCAATTCATAACTGCCACTAAAGCCGTGAATCACACCCCCAGCAGGCAAGTTAACACTTTTCAATTGCACCAGTAATTCATTGTGAGCCTTACGACAATGAAGAATAAGCGGCTTAGAAAATTGCTCAGCTAATTGCAAATGAATAGCCAATACTTGCTGCTGCAACGCTATAGGCACTTCTATTACTGCATCTAAACCGCATTCACCTATAGCAACACAATTTTGTTGCGCAATGCCTTGCAGCACCGCGCGACGAATCGTTTCTAAATATTGAACAATATCTTTGTCAGAGTTAATCCACCAAGGATGAACTCCAACACCAAAATAAATATTCTTATATTGCTGCGAGATACTTGCGGCTAAGGGCCACTGCGCAATGGAGACACCAGGAATAATAAGATGTGCAATTCCCAAGGCATGACACTCACGCCACATAAGATCGCGGTCACTATCAAATACCGCAAAATCAAAATGGCAGTGACTGTCAAAAAATTGCATTTTAATGGGCGTTTTCTGACAGGGTTTTTTCAATACGTCTATCAGGAATTAACCACATAAGTGCCACCACAATAAAACCAATTTGCGCGAGCCACACATTAACAAACGCGAAAGGAATAGCGAGTGAGTAAACCGCGACTGAGATAAGCCCTTTCCTATCTTTGCCAATTGCTTTGGCGACTAATGAATCTTTGCCTTCGGTATTAATAATACAGCGAACTAATATCCAGTAGGCAAAGCCAGCCATAAACAAACAAACGCCATACAGCGCGGTAGGCAAAGGCGCGAAGTGATTTTCACCCATCCATCCCGTCACAAAGGGGAAGAGCGATAGCCAAAACAATAAATGCAAATTCGCCCATAAAACACCGCCACTCACATGCTTCACTGCATGCAACAAATGATGATGGTTATTCCAATAAATACCCACATAGATGAAACTTAAAATGTAACTAAAAAACACTGGCACCAGGGTTTGCAGTGTTGCCCAATCCGCACCGTGAGGCACTTTCATCTCTAACACCATGATGGTGATGATGATGGCGAGTACGCCATCGCTAAAGGCTTCTAAGCGATTTTTTCCCATAGTCAACTCCTCTTTTACGCATCGATTATTTCTTGGCCCGCACATGAAGTTTGCCGCGATTAGCCATTTAACCTTTATCGCAAAATAACCATTGTTTATAAACAAATCCAGCAATTCACGCATTTGAAGCTATATTTGTAAGATAGCCAGGTAGCTTCGCTGGTTTCATGAGGACGAACAGGGTTATGTTTGATGATTCCACCCAAAAATTTCAGTTAGGGCTAGTCTATCTTTTTGCGGTCTTGGCTATTCTTGGCATAGCGCCTTTTGTGTACTTACGATTTGCAGAGGGCGAGATCGTTCATTCACTTGTTGACCTTGCCATAGTCACTATTGCTGTATCGATTGCGGTTTATTCCTATTGGCGCGGCCAAGCAACACCTCTCGCGATGAACATTGCCGCTGGCTTTTATACTTTAGGCGCAATTATCGTTGTGAACCTCAACAGCCCTATCTTTGTGCTTTGGATTTTTCCTACTGTACTCTCCAACTTCTTTCTCTTGCGCCCCAGAAGTGCGGTCATTGTTAACTTAATTGCAATTCTATTGGTAGCCCCAATTGCGTTGCGCTTGGGTAAAACACTGGACTCCTTCGCTATGCTTTCGTCGCTACTTATTGGTAGCACCATGGCCTATTTATTTGCGCGCTTAACCGAGCAACAGCGCAAGCGGCTAGAAATATTTGCCTCACAAGACCCTCTCACCTCACTCGGTAATCGCCGCGTCATGGATGAAGAACTACGTTTATGTACCGAAGACTTTACTCGCTACAAGACACCCGCCACCCTAATTGTGTTCGACTTGGATAACTTCAAAGCCATCAACGACAAGTTTGGACATAGCATAGGAGATAAGTTGCTTATCAGTATTGGTAACCTCTTGCTCTCTCGCTTACGCAAAACTGACCGTGCATTTCGATTTGGTGGTGAGGAGTTTGTGCTTTTGGCACGCAATACCAATCTTGATGAGGCTGCCAATATCGCTGAGCAGATTCGCTTACAGATCACACAAGATATTAGTGGCCCAGAAGGTAGCATTAGCGCCTCCTTTGGCTGCGCCACCATAGCCGCGCAAGAAACCCGTGAGCAATGGTTTATTCGCGCTGATCGCGCTATGTATAAAGCCAAAGCACAGGGCCGCAACTGCGTTGTTTTAGCCGAAGAGCACTAGGAGCTTAACTACTCTCCCAATTATCCTTCGCGATTTTTAAAACACAGCCGCAAGATTTCCCGCTATCATCTGCACACTTAAGCAACTCCACAGACAAGAACATTGACCGCTAGAACAGCCCTATGTACCACACTTTTTTTGGCCTAGCCGAACCCGCATTTTCTATAGCCGTTAACCCGCGCTATTTGTATATGAGCCAACAGCACAAAGAAGCTTTGGCACATTTACTCTATGGCGTTGCAGGCGGCGGCTTTGTGATGCTTACCGGCGAAGTCGGCACCGGCAAAACCACCATCATCCGCTGCCTGCTGGAACAAATGCCGGAACATACCGACATAGCCCTAGTGATGAACCCCATGTCCAACGTGACGGAATTGCTCACCACTATTTGCGAAGAGTTGGGCGCATCCTATGTCAATGATGAGCCGACCGTAAAAGACTTAACCGATGCACTTCACCGTTTTTTATTACGTAACCACACTAACGGACGCAATACCATTTTGTTAATTGATGAAGCGCAATTGTTATCGGCGCAAACATTAGAACAAGTGCGACTGCTCACCAATTTAGAAACCACCACGCAAAAGTTGCTGCATATTATTTTGGTCGGCCAGCCAGAATTAAAAACCCTACTCGCCAAACCCGAGCTGCGCCAATTAGCGCAGCGTATTACCGCGCGCTTTCATCTCACGCCTTTAACCTTAAGTGAAACCCAAGCCTATATTCGCCACCGCTTGAAAATCGCTGGTTTACCCGAAGGTCGCAGCCCATTTAGCTACGCGATCATTAAACGCATTCACGCTTTTACCGGCGGAATTCCACGTTTGATTAATGTGATTTGTGAGCGCTGTTTAATTGGTGCCTATGGCAGCAATCAACAACGTATTGATAATGCTATTTTTAACGCAGCGCGCAAAGAAGTCATTGGTGGCCTGGAACAAACTCAAGAAGCAAAACGTAAACTATACGGAAAAATTTTGTTAGGTTTGGTGTTGCTAGGTTTAATCGCTACAGCATTTTATATCACCCACAACAGCAATCAGCGTGAAGCAGAAAAAATCGCAGCGCAACAGCACTCAAGTGCATCCATTAGCACCGCAGTTTCTTCAAGTAGCAGCTCTGCCCCCAGCAGCGAGATTCGCAATTATCACGCTGCAGAAGACACTTTATTTAGCTACTTAAATATTCCCCTCGCACTCGAAACACGCCCCTGCGGTAAAAATCTGCAAACCAGCTTACAGTGTGCAAAAGTCGCGCTGCACTCCTGGACAGATATCAGCGATCTAAATCGTCCCGTTATTTTAATCATGACGACACCTGAGAAATTTTCTAGCTACTTGGTGTTGATTGGCTTAAATGCGGACACCGCACTTATCATCAATGAACAACAGCAAACACTACGCCTACCACTCGCCAAGATTGGGCGCGATTGGACGGGTGAAGTCGTGTATGTGTGGAAGAAGCCACCTGCATTTACTGAAACATTATTCCTAGGCGATAGCAGCCCAACCGTAGCCTGGCTTGCACAGCAATTTGCCAAAATTGATAAGCAAAAAGAACCCTTGTCAGACGATTTATTTAGTCTTGCGCTGCAAGAGCGAATTAAAATTTTTCAACGCACCAAAAACATACCGGCGGATGGCAATATCAACGAACAAACATTAATGAAAATTAATGAAACCATTGGTGCCGATAAAACACTGATTACTGTTCTCCCTGTACCAGATTTAAAAGTACCAGATTCACCAGAGCCAAAACCAACCGCTGCGGCGCCTCAAGAACAGAAATTAATAGAACTGAAACCAAAAGAACCAAACTAAAATGTCATTACTCCTTGATGCCTTAAATAAAGCCGACCAAGAGCGCAAACGCAATGAAGCCACACCTGGCATCAATAGCAATCATGGGCAAGTTGGCGATCACAGCACTCGCAATATTTCTATTGCGGTAATTGCTGCATCCCTTATTGGCTTTGCTATTCTCTTAGCCGCCATTTATTGGCTGGGGCAGCGCTCTACCGCAACAGAGCCTACAGTCACAGGAGCGATAAGTTCAATACCCACAGTACAGAACAGATCGCAACCGATTCGCAAAAATCCACCGGCTTCAGAAGCACAAACATCTACAGAATCTGGGCTAGAAACAAATAACGCCGAAGAAGATGTCGCCAACCTTTATGCACAAAACACACAAGCAATTGAACCAGTAGCCTCTGCACTGGTTGGCGAGTCGATTGCCACAAACAATAATAGCAATACCGAGACACAACCATTTACCGCGCCACCCTCAAGCGTTACAGCATCCACACCAACGTCTATCACCCAATTTGCCAACCTGCCCGACTTACATGATTTACCTAGCCAAATTTTAGTAAAAATTCCCAGTTTGAATTACAGCGAACACAACTACAACAATGTTGGTGGCAGCGTAAAAATTAACGGTGAGATAAAGCACATCAATGACCAACTCGCACCGGGATTAGTTATCGATAAAATTTTAGAAGACGGGATGATTCTGCACTTGGAAAATTATTCATTCAAAATGCGCGCGTTGAATTCTTGGGTGAATATGTAAAAACGCTAGGCTATTGAGCAATGGCCTCGCTTAACGGCAAACCCAATTTCTCCAGCTGGGGTTTATTAAACCTGATCCAATAAGGAACACTTTTAGCTTCACGAATTAGGAACTCTTGGTAGACCTGCCCATTTTCAGATTTACCCGCTTGCTGATAAATGTTGAGCAATGCCAAAGCAGCATCTAGCGCTGAGCTTGTTTGCCCGCTCAAACTGGCAACTTTAAACGCGTTTAAACCATGTGTTTCTGCCTCATCCCACTGCTGTTGAGCCGAGTAGATGTTCGAAACCACCAACTCTTCAGGCGCTGTAAGCAGTTTATTCTTCGGGAATAACTCCAGTGCTTCTTCCCAACGAGCCTGCTTAATTAGTAACTCCGCCAAATGTGCTTGTGCCCTTTCGCGGTGCCACCAATCTTGATCCGCAGGTAAGACGGCTAAGACTTTACGATAATTTTTTTCTGCCAGCGCAGGTGTTTCAGCAAACATCCCCGCATTAAAATATATATTGCCATAATGTTCTTTGGATTGATGCGTTTGATCCAGAATAGCTTCAGCGCGATCCAAATAAATTTGCCTATCAAGAATTTCACCAAACTTATTAGCGGTTACCGCTAAATAATTACTAAACTGAACCTCGGACAAAGGATCTTGCGCCCGCTGTGCAAATTGCATGGCGCCAAGCAAATATTGTTTAAAAAGTGGGTAGTCATTTCTAGCAAACGCCAAACTCGCATAGCTGTATTGCATTGTCGCCAAAGAAGAATAGTCTTGTTCCTCTTGAAAAATGGCTAAAGCCTTTTGCAATCGGGGCTCAGCATTCTCATACAGCCCCTGCGCAATATAGGCATCGGCCATAACTACGTAACTCCAAGCTTCCCTTATCTTATTGCCTTGCAGCTGAGCGCTCTTAGCCATTTCGTCAGCTAATAAAATGGCACTACTAGTGTTTCCAGTTTGAACCTCACTGTGAGCTAATTGCGTCCATACAATTAAATCATCCGGTGCCTGTTGGTGTAATATTTTTAGTTTTGCATTTATCAACGCCGAATCTAAAAAGTCCACGTCCAAAATGTTAGATTGCAAAATAAGCGAAAGATGAGCATTCATCTTCTCCATCAACAAAGGAACGGTTTCGGCTTCATGCCCTGAACCCCACATACCCTTTTCGCTTTTTAGCAAGTAGCTAATACAAACTTTACCGCTACACGTTCCTACCCTAGCGACCATAACAACACCGCTATGGGTTTGCCGGGCAAGCTGCGTGAAGTATTTTTGCGGCGTATAAAAAAAATCGTCGTAGTCTTCAAGGTCACTAACGACGACTGGATGAAAATTTTTTGTCTGGTTAATCGCCTGCCAAACAGGTTGTACCAATTGTGTATTTACGTCTGGACTTTGTTGATCATTTTTCTCAACCAATAAGGGCAAGAGCGCAATGCGAGTAAGTTGGGAATCTGCCTGAAGTGCGCGCCAAAACAAGAAACCACCAACGCTCACAACGATTAAAGCTAGTGCAACAGAAGTCCAAAATGATCTACCAAAGCGGGAATTAAGTGTTGTTGTAGGTTGTGTTGCGGTGGATACAAACGCCGGTTCCACATAAGGCTCTACCTCTAATTGCCATTGATAGCCTTTTTTTGAAAAGGTCTTAATCGCATCCTCCCCAAATAGCGCCCGCAACAAACTAATGTTTTGAAATACCGCTTGCTCAGATACCACCTTGCCCGACCATACTTGCTCAAGAATGTCATCTTTACTAAAGACTCGTTGCGGCTCACTTAGAAATAATGCAAGGAGTTTGGCTTCATTGTGCCGGCAAGCAACAACCTCATTATGTTTATAAAGAGTTAGCAGTTCGCTATCAAATACAAAATCATTAAACGCGTATTTCATCAAGAAGCTCAGGTTGTGGGAAAATAAATTAGTGACTTACTCATAAATCTATAAAAAGTGGATCTATAAAAAGTGAATCGATAACAAATGGATCAATTAAAAAAGAGGCCCAATGTAAGCGCGCAACACCAAAGCGTCAACTTTGACTGCAATTCATCCAAAATCGCCATAAATTTTCTATCTTTTTTCTCACAGGCTAGAAAATAGAAAAAAACTAAGATTCTTTATGGGCGGCTTGCTTGAATGTAATAGATAACAGCACTCACCCGTCATTAACATTTAACAATTACATTCACCCAAAGGACTTATCTGTGCGAAAACTTAATGCCCTTCTTCCTTATGTCTTTCTTATTGCGGCGCTCGCGAGCTTTAGTCACATACTTTATGCAGACAGCAATTATATTGAACCCACCATGGTCACTCTCCCTGCTGGCGAGTTTCTAATGGGTAGCAAAGAAAGTGATGCGGAGCAACCTATCCATAAGGTAAAGGTCAGCTCATTTAAACTAGCAAAATATGATGTCACTACAAAAGAGTTCATGCAGTTTGTAAAAGCGACCAATTATAAACCAACGAAGGTGTGCCTGTTTAAAGAACAAAAAGACGCATTACAAGAACACCCAACAACCTGGGACGGAGACCAAGATATTGGCAGACAGTTTAATCCTATCACCTGCCTAAGCTGGAAAGATACACAAGCCTATATTGCTTGGCTATCCACCCAAACTAACAAACATTATCGCTTACCCAGTGAAGCAGAATGGGAATATGCGGCACGTGCTGGCAGTACAACAAAATTCCATTTTGGAGATGATGAGAAAAACTTATGCCTGTATGGAAATGGCTACGACAAACCAACATCAGAAATAGTTGGCCCTTTATTTCAGTGGTCAGCTAAGGGGATTGAATGTTATGACGATGAACTAAACCCTAGCACCGTAGGAACCTATTTACCCAATAAATTCGGGCTTTACGACATGATTGGCAATATCAGCCAATGGGTGGCAGATTGCTACCACACAAATTACCAAGGAGCACCACAAACCGGTATTGCATGGACGGAGGCAAATTGCACAACGTCTTTCGCCCGTGGGGGTACTCGGCTTACAGGCGCCAATAACCAAAGATCAGCCTTTCGCCCTACTGCAGAAGAGGTTAACGCAATTGCGCAGCAGGGATATTTTGATCGAGGCTTCCGTCTTGCCTTAGATATTAAAGAGGGTATTAAAGATGACACATCCACCTCATTAAGCGAATTACAAAAAAGTTTTATCGCAGATTTAACCAAGGCACAGCAAACAGCCATTGAACGTAAAGCAATTGCATTAAAAAATCGTGAGGCATTGCTAGCAACCTATAAAAACTGGAAGAAACTTCCTGTAATTTTGCCACCCATGGTTAACATTTCTGCAGGCGAATTTTTAATGGGGAGCAATTTTTCTGCTAAAGAAAAGCCTATCCATAAGGTCAATGTTAAATCATTTAAAATATCTAAATACGAAGTCACGATTAAACAATTCAAACAGTTTGCTGCTGCTACAAATCATGTACCCGGCAATGATTGCTGGAAGTATGTAAGCGAAAATGGCGGCCCATTTAAAGATGGGATTGCTGTCACACCAGGAAACTGGCTAACACCCGAATATGCGCCCAGCGATTTTCATCCCGTAATGTGTGTTAGTTGGGATGATGCCAATGCCTATTTAGCGTGGCTATCGCAACAGACCGGAAATAAATATCGTTTACCAACTGAAGCCGAATGGGAATATGCAGCAGGTGCCGGTAGCACTGCAAAATACTTCTTCGGGAATGACGATAAAAGTATTTGCCAGTATGGAAATGCGTTCGACGAAAGTGGAATGCGCGCATTTGTTCGTGACAAAGAGTACAAAAAAAGGGATATGAAGTGTGACGATGGGGCAGAATACACGACAGTGGTTGGCATGTATAAACCTAACGCTTTTGGCCTCTACGATACGATCGGAAATATCAGCGAATGGGTTGAAGATTGTGATCACGATAATTACGAAGGCGCCCCCACTGATGGCTCTGCATGGATTTCAGAAAAATGCTCTATGCGTTCGCGCAAGGGCAGCACCTACGGATATGAAGAAGGCTCACACACTACTATGCGCGGCCACGGAGGGCAAAGTAATCGCTCAAGCTTGGGCGAAGGCTTTCGGATTGTTGAAGATATTCAAACAAATGATATTTGTTCTGACGCATCGTCAAATTGCAAAAAAGCATCAGAAAAACAAAACGCATTTGAAATTGAATTAGCGGAAGCGCAAAAAGCAGAAGCCATCAAGAGAAAAAATGCTTTATCAAAATAGTACAACACATAAAAATTAAAGCCTGACATCACAATGATGTCAGGCTTTTTTATATTCAAATCCAGCTGGACTTACGCCGGTCTAAAATTCAAAAATGGATTGACCAATTTTCCAAATAAACCAGTCACTTTGACTGGAGCTTCCACAACAGATATACATAGACAATCTTGATTGAGCGTAGCCGTCGGGCGATGAACCTCCCCGGGATTGCGCACTAGAAAATCGCCCTGGTTGTAAACGCCATTTTCATCAGAAAAGCTACCGCACAACACCATGGTCACTTCAAGCCCGAGATGATCGTGCTCAACCACTTTTCCGCCGCTGCTGATGCGTTGAAAAGCAACTTCGTATTGGCTTTGCCCCGTTTTTAAACGTGCAGTTTTCAATGAACTAGAAACTCGCTCCCACTTTAACTTTCCATCGTGGGGCAAAAGTTTTGTAATGATTTTTGGCAAATTCCTTAACAAAGGATCGTTTTTATAAACAGGATGTAGCTCTTGAAGGTTTGTTCGAGCGACTTCCGAACTTTTACAACTGTTCTCGCCTACGGCAATTTCCGATTTCTGACTGCGAATTCGCGCCATTAAATTATCGAAACTTTCCGGCTGAACCGCCTCGGCAACACTTTGGTTTAAAATGGCTGCACCAAGTTTGTTGAGTTGTTCAACTCGTTTGCGGCAATGTGGGCAGCTTTGCAAGTGCGCGCACACAATTACACCAAGCGCACTCGCAAGACTACCACTTGAATATTCTGTTAACAAATTGTCGTCGGGGTGATGAGTGATCATTGCCAGCTCTCCCGGTTTTTTTCTGCCAATTTTTCTGCGCCCACAATTAATGTTTGCATTTTCTTTAAACCGATTCGAACACGAGACTTGACTGTGCCAAGGGGCAGTCCCGTTTCATCTGATATTTGTTGATGGGTTTTACCTTGCATATAAACCTGCGTTAGCACCTGCCGTTGTTCTGGTGGTAATTGTGTAAAAGATCTGTCGATAAGCGCCTCATTACTCGATTGCTGCAAATAGACGAAGGCTTGATCGTCATCTGCTTCATCCCAAATATCGTCAATGTCTATTCCATCTTTATCGGTCGGCGTGCGCTTGTTACGACGCATTAGGTCAATACGGCAATTGCGCATCACTGTATATATCCACGTTGAAGCTGCGGCTTTGGTCGCATCGTAGCTCGGCGCTTTCTGCCACACCTTAAACATAACCTCTTGCACCACCTCTTCGGCGGCATCGGCGGGGAAGTTGGAGTTGAGGTTACCAAGGCAGAAGCCTTTAATAAGCGGGGCAAAGTGCGCAAACAACTTGGAAAACGCCTGCTCGTCGCGCGCTTGGCCTACCCGCTCCAACAGGCGACTCCATGTGTCGTCGCGCTGGTGCTTATCTGGCACGATATTGGGAATTGACATTATTTCTATCTCTATTGATAGGGTTGTTGGCCATTCTACGCCTATGCCTTGCAATTGGATCATCCGTCCATAGAAGTCACCTCAACAATCACCGAATATAGTTCAATTGATCCATTTGAAACGTTCCTCCGTAACAACCTTATACTTTTAGCAACCGCAAACAACAGCAGGCAAGCCCCCATGGACACACAACCGGTTAGCTCACAGACAATCCAGTCGCTTGATATTGGCCTCTTCAAGCAACTCTACAGCACCTTCAGTAACAACACGCCTGCACAACTACCTAAGCTCTACCATCCTTCTATCACCTTCAAAGACCCCATTCATGAGCTCAAGGGTATTGCCGCCTTAACACAGTATTTCGCAAGCTTCTGCCAAGAAGACACTTGCTACAGATTTGAATTTACCAATGAGGTAATCAGCCAAGATCAGGCGTTTTTCCAATGGCGAATGCACTATGCGCACCCAAGCCTAGCCAATGGCAAACCACTCTCACTCAACGGGGGCACACTGATTAAATTTGATAATCAAATTTTTTATCACGAAGACTTTTACGATATGGGCGCCATGATTTATCAGCACATACCGTTATTGGGCTGGGCAGTAAAAAAGATCAATACGCGTATTGCGGAGCAAGCCTAATGAATGAGATTAAAGGGCGCTGTATTTGGATTACTGGCGCAAGTTCGGGTCTAGGTAGGGCATTGGCAATTAAATTAGTGGAAGCCGGCAACTTTGTTATTGCCAGTGCTCGCTCACAGACGGCACTCGCTGATTTAGCGAAACTCTACCCCGGTAAAATTAAACTCTTGCCCCTAGATGTAGGCCACGCTCTGGATTTAAAAAAAACTGCTGCAGAAATACGTGAAATTTCTGATTATCTCGATATGGTGATCTGTGCCGCCGGCATTTGTGAATATGAAGATAATTTGAATTTCAATCCAGATATGTATGAACGCACTCTGGATGTTAATTTTATGGGCGTCATCCGCTGCCTGAATATCGCCTTACCACTACTTAAAAAATCGCAGCTGCGCCCACACTTTGTGGCCATTAGCAGTTTATCCACTTGCGTTGGTTTTCCACGCGCGGAAGCTTATGGTTCATCGAAAGCAGCACTTAATTACTTTATGCAGTCGCTACGCGCCGACTTATCCAAGGTGGCGCTAGACTTAAGTCTTGTGCGCCCGGGTTTTATCGCCACCAATTTAGTCGCACAAAACGATTTCGCAATGCCCTTCATGATGACGCCAGAAGTTGCCGCAGCGCGAATTATTAAAAAATTGAGCGCCCGAAAATTTTTTATTGATTTCCCGCTTCGCTTAAGTTGGCCTTTGCGCGCATGGGGATTCTTTTTTAACAGTTGGTGTAAATGGATTGCGCCAAAACTTACTCGAATACACCATTGGTAACTATTAGAACTCTACGAGGTTTGTGCGCGTGAAGAAAATTGCAATTATTGGCAGCGGCATTTCCGGCTTAACGGCAGCCTATTATCTTAACAAGCAACATGATATTTGCTTGTATGAAGCAGATTCGCGCTTGGGTGGCCACACCGCCACGAAAGCAATGTCAGTGAATGGCAAAGAATATTTAATCGATACCGGTTTTATTGTGTTCAATGATTGGACTTACCCTAATTTTATTAAACTCATAAATGAGCTGGGCGTAGGTTCACTGCCAACTGATATGGGTTTTAGTGTATTTAATCCAATCGCTGATTATGAATATGCAGGCACCAATTTAGCCACGCTCTTCGCACAGAAACGAAATCTCTTTTCAATTTCTCACTGGAAAATGCTTCGCGATATTGTTCGGTTCAACAAAGAGGCCGTAATGGATTTAGATGCGGGAAATTTGGAGCCCAACGAAAGCCTTGGTCACTATTTAATACGAAAAAAATATTCTGCTGCTTTCAACGAACGCTACTTAATACCTATGGGTTCTGCTATTTGGTCTGCAACGCAGGGCGCTATGCTCGATTTCCCATTGGAATTTTTTATTCGTTTCTTTAAAAATCACGGTTTATTAAATGTGGTTAACCGACCCCAATGGCGCGTTATAAAAGGCGGTTCCAGCGCCTATATTGCACCGCTGATTCAATCCTTTAAAGACAAAATACGGCTCAACTGCCCTGTGCTGAATATCATTCGCCACAGCTCAAAAATTGAGATCATCACCCACATTGGCAGTGATTTTTACGATGAAGTTGTCATCGCCTGTCACTCAGATCAGGCGCTCGCGATCTTGAGCGATGCAAGCCTTGGAGAACAAGCCATTCTTGGTGCAATCAAATATCAAAAAAATGATGTGGTTATGCACACGGATACACGCCTTTTACCACGCCGCAAAGCCACGTGGTCTAGCTGGAACTATATGTTACAAAGCAATACTCAACATCCGCCCATTTTGACTTACTCAATGAATATTTTGCAGGGCATTAAAAGTGATGTGGAGTTTTGCGTAACACTGAATGCTACCAATAAAATTGATCCTCAAAAAATACTAGGCCAGTATGAATATGCTCATCCGGTATTTAGTCAGGCAGCGATGCAAGCGCAAGAAAAATGGGAAAACATTAATGGTGTAAACCGAACGTGGTTCTGTGGAGCCTATTGGTTTAACGGCTTTCATGAAGATGGCGTTAACAGCGCATTACGTGTTGTGAAGGCAATGGAGATGCAAATTTGATGGCATCACCATTCGCCAGCGCCATCTACACAGGGAAAGTTCGTCATAGACGCTTTTCACCCAAAGTGCATGAATTCGAATACGATGTGTTTATGATGTATTTGGATACTCGTGAAATCGAAAACGTTTTTTCACTCAGCAGATTGTGGTCTCTTAATCATTTTGCACCCGCACAATTTAAACGTACCGACTTTCATATTAATCACGCTCTTGCTCAAGCTGATCACCCAGCTACCAAGCAACTACCAAGTGTTGATGAATCGGTTCGCAACACGGTGACCTCCTCGCTGGGCATACGCCCTACCGGCCCAATTCGAATGCTGGTTAATTTGCGTTATTGGGGTGTCAATATGAATCCGATCAGTACTTACTACTGTTTTGATAATTGCGGTGAAAAGGTTATCGCCATATTGGCAGAAGTGCACAACACCCCCTGGAATGAACGCCACGCCTATGTATTAACTGGCGAAGACTTTGCACTTAAACAACATGTAAATTTCCCTAAGGAATTTCATGTATCGCCCTTTAATCCAATTTCAATGGACTATCGCTGGCATTCCACTACGCCCAACAAAACTCTCGCCCTACATTTAGAAAACTGGCAAAACGAGCAAAAAATTATGGATGCCACTATGACACTAGCAAGGGAAGAGATTAGCGCTAGCGCATTAAATAGAATATTAATCCGCTTTCCCTGGATGACCGTAAAAGTAATCAGTGCCATTTATTGGCAAGCCTTAAAACTTTGGTGGAAAGGTGTGCCTATTTTTGATCACCCAAAATCTACAATAAAGACGTCTGCGCAGATTCAAGAGGAACTTAAACCATGAAATCCATTAGTTTGATTGATAAAAAATCATCTACCCACAAGGAACAACACTGGCTTGATAATTTTGCGCGCAAAACTCTTCTCACTATTTTATCCAAGCTAGAACGCGGACATTTGACACTAGAGGAAAAGGGGGAAATCTACAGTTTTGGCGAAGCTAAAGAATCTGCGGCACTTATAGCGCACATTTCTGTTAGCCACCCCGCGTTCTATCGTCAGGTATTATTTGGCGGGAGCATTGGAGCTGGCGAGGCCTATATGTTTAAAAGTTGGTGGTCACCTGACTTAGTGCAAGTTATTCGCCTCATGGCTATAAATATGCCGGTGCTACAGCAGCTAGATTCTAAATGGAGCGCACTGTTTAATATTGCATGTCGTATTGCACATCGGTTGCGCCCAAATAGTATCGCCAAGGCACGCGAAAATATTTCTGCCCACTATGATTTAGGCAATGATTTTTTTAGCTTATTTCTCGACAAAACCATGCTCTACTCTTCCGCCATTTACCCCCATCCAAATGCGACCTTAGAAGAAGCATCTCTCAACAAAATGGCGCATATTTGCGAAAGATTGCAGCTCAAAGCAACCGATCATTTATTAGAGATAGGAACAGGCTGGGGTGGAATGGCAATTTATGCCGCTAAAACTAGCGGTTGCAAAGTTACAAGCGTAACTATCTCCAAAGAACAGTTTATCTATGCCACTAATTGGGTTAAGCGTGAAGGCTTAGAGAACCAGGTTTCAGTGTTGCTTCAGGACTATCGTTTGATTGAAGGAACTTTTGACAAGCTGGTTTCTATTGAAATGATTGAAGCCGTGGGTCATGAATATTACCGTGAATATTTTTCCAAATGCTCAAGTCTTTTGAAACCCAATGGATTGATGTTAATTCAAGCCATCACTATTCAAGACCAACGTTTTGAATACGCACGCAAAAACACGGACTTTATTCAACAATACATCTTTCCAGGTGGCTGCCTTCCCTCTAATACAGTGGTTGCACAACATATTCAACAAGATACCGATATGCAAATTGTCGGATTGGAAGATATCACCCTAGACTACGCTCGTACACTCGCCGATTGGCGCAGTGCATTTTTTGCCAACCTAGCAGCAGTAAAAGCACAAGGTTTTGATGATGTCTTTATTCGCATGTGGGACTTTTACCTTTGCTATTGCGAAGGAGGCTTTGCTGAACGCGCGATAAGTACCGCGCAATATGTGTTTGCAAAACCCGAAGCGCGCCTCCTGCCCCAGGTAAAATAAATGTCTAACACCAGCAAATTTGCTTACGCCGTTGCGTTTCAACTAGGCTGGTTCGTTTGTATCATGGCCGGAAACAGTCTGGCGGTTGTTTATACCTTCTTATTTATCGTCGCGCATTTTATTTTCCTAAAACTAACGCTTAATAAATTTTTATGGTTTAAAGAAATTTTATGGCTGCTAACTGTTTTTATTGGTGGGTGTATTGTAGAAACACTCGTTTTCTCTGGTAGTTTTCTCTACATCAAAGCACCTAGCGCATTTTTTGAATATCTTATTTTTCCTCCAATATGGCTACTAACGTTATGGTTGCTCTTTGCACTTGCTCTGCGCACATGCTTGTCCTTTTTATTTAATTCCCCAAAACTAACCTATCTAATGACAGCAATCGCCATACCGCTCAACTACTATGCGGGTACACAACTCAACACTGAAGTTAACCTCAACAGCCCTTATACCTCGAGTCTTGCAATGATCAGTTTGCAATGGATCTTACTTTTGTGGTGCTTAATTAAGATCAAACATTATTATTTTGAGGATATCTTTAATGCTTAGTAGCATCTTACTCACAGCAGCAATTTGGTCTCATCCTGTTACCGAGTATTGTTTACCCAGTGACAAAACACAGATGGTTGGAATTGCCAAGACTCCAAATGGGAATTTTTTGTATTGTGAACTTGTAGAACAAACGAGCTCTCAAGAATTAAAAATCCAGTATGTAAAGGATAGAAAAATATTTGCCTCAAAAGAAATAAAGTACATCGTTGATAAAACACTACCATCCGTTCTACAAAAAGATGTTCGCTTTGGTGAAATCCGGCAAGCCGAAGCTACAAAAGAAAAGATAACACTTCACTATCAGGCAAATAGCGCAAAAAAAAACCTAAGTGCGAGTATAGCGAGTGACGATGTTGATGTTATTGATGCAGGGTTTGATAATTTTATTCGCATTCATTGGAAAGAACTACAGTCTGGGAAAACACTGTCTATTAATTTTGCGTCCATGGCTCACTTGAAAGCATTGCCTCTGCGAGTCAGCAGCCAACCTTTGGAAAGATGTGAAGCAGATAAAAAGAAAGTACATTCAGCGAAGCACTGTTTTTACGTCGAAATTGACAATGCTTTTTTAAGAATGTTATTTGGCAATATAAAGTTAATTTATGATGAAAAACAGAGGCTTGAGGAATTTAACGGTGTAGTGAACATTTTGAGCGAAAAAGGAACCAACCAAACCGCCAAAATACATTATTATTATCGGCAAGATGAGCGTTAGGAATCCCCGTCTTTAAAAGAAAAAAGCCCACCGAAAGGTGAGCTTTTTTAAAACAAGTGCCACTCGTTGCACTCAAGATTTTTATTACTTGAGGGGCATAGATCCTAGAAAGTCTTTTTTTCCTACATCAACACCGTTGTGGCGCAAAATGGAATATGCAGTCGTGATATGGAAATAAATATTAGGCAATGAGTGTTGAATAACAAATTCAATACCCGTTAAATATTTGCCTTCCCATCGAGGTTGGCTTACATGCCTAGCCTCAGCATCTACGAAGTCTTCAGGTTTGAAGCTAGCCAAATAATCCTGAACGGTTTTAATACGTGCCTGCAGCTCAGCCAAAGTGGTTTCTGTATCAGGGTGGCTCGGTGCTTCTTTACCGCAAATACGTGCAGCGCCAAATTTAGCCGTATCGCAAGTAATTTGAACTTGGCGAATTAGATTAAATTGATCCGGTGCCAAGCGAGAGTTTAAGAGTACATCTATATTGAATTTCTTGGTTTCAGCGTATTGAGCCGCTTTGTCTAATATACGGCTCAGGTTGTCTAGCATTTTGCTGTATTGGGTAACGGTAATGTCGTACAACATAGAAACTCCACTTTAAGTAATTGATTGGATAATAGATCGGACAACTCAATGGTGGGGGGCAAAATTCTTATTTCAAGCGTAAGCAACAAGAACCTTATAATTGACTGGCCATAAGCAAAGCATCTTCATGGCCATTGAGAGTTGGATAATAGTTTTTGCGGTTCCCGAGTTCAAAAAAACCTTCTTTTGAATAAAGCTCAATTGCTTTGCGATTTGACATGCGTACTTCCAAAAACAACATATCGGCATGACCAATAACGCAACTAATTGCATGCTGTAGTAAGGTGGAGCCAATTCCTTTGCGTTGAAACTTTGGTGAGACGGCAATATTTAATAATTCTGCATCGCCACCACCATGAGTCACCACCACGTAGCCAACAAGTTTGTTATTAGACTCAGCGAGCCAACAACGCTGGCGACCTTTTAAACAATCTTCAAAACTAGACTGCCGCCACGGATGTGAATGTGCACTGCGTTCCAGCTCCATGACATTAGCCAAATCACTTTCAGTCAGTAAACGCAGTGACAACTCAAATCCATTAACTGTGGTGAGTATTAAAGGGAGTTCAAATTGATTCATTGCTGTGCCGAGTGATAATCGCGTAGAACGGATAATAATTGCTTTTTAGAAGTGGGCTTTTGCAAGAGCTCATTTAGACTTGGCAAAACCAAGGCGCCAAGAGTGGAGTCAAGTAGAGCAATCTTGTTAAAAACACTTGCAGTATATTCAACGGGCTCAGGCAAAAGATAGGTTGCGGCATTGGAACCCATTAACCACAACTGGCGAATAGGACGAATTTCATGCTGTACTGACAACCATGTTTGTAATTCAATACGCGCATCATGAACAGTACGTTTTGCAAAACTATTTTCAATCATCGGCCAACGCAAGACTTCTTCTTGGGGTTTCATTGCTTGATTTGAAAAAAAAGAACGCAAAATATTATTTAACAGTAACTCCGTGGGCAATGCCAACTTTGTATTGCGCGAGTCTATAATCATTACACCATCTAACGGACGCCAAATACTTAAGCTAAAGGGATCAATGGTGGCAGGTTTAGTATCTAACTGGGCAAGAATATCTGCGGCACTAATAGGTGCAGCCAGAGGCTTAACAGCCTTTTTAGCATCTAAAATATCGCCAATTAAATTATTCACTGGCGAAACATCTGAGCTAGTCGAGCTTAAAATAGGCTGCGAGTAAGTTTGAGCAGTAACTGCCCCAGTTTTAACCTCAATCTTTTCGAACGCAGTAAGTTCGACTTCTGCAACAGGCAAATCACAAAGAATTGAAACCGGTGCAAACGGCAGCTGCCAACGGGGCATGTAAGTATCCACACCCAAGGCTGATAAATAATGTTGCCGCTGCAGTTCATTCATGATTTATATTAAACACCATCATGCTGTGGATGATGCTTTTCAGCACGTGCAGACAATATATTGAGTGCATGTAAATAGGCTTTTGCAGATGCAGTAATGATATCGGTATCCGCACCAACACCATTCACAATAAGTCCTTCGTGCTCTAAACGCACAGTTACATCCCCTTGTGAATCTGTACCTTCAGTAATTGCATTGACAGAGTAAAGTTGTAAATGTGCACCGCTATTCACCACACTTTCAATCGCTTTGAATGTAGCATCCACGGGACCAGAACCAGTTGCTTGGGCGATTACATCTTTTCCATTCACATTCAGAATTAATTTAGCGGCTGGATTCTGGCCAGTTTTACAAATTACTTCCATATCGCCCAAATGATAGGTTTCAACTAGGGCATGAGGCTGCGCATCACTCACCAAAGCTTGCAAGTCTTCATCAAAAATCTCATGCTTTTTATCAGCAAGATCTTTAAATTTAGTAAACGCAATATTGAGCGCATCTGCATTTTCAAACGTGATTCCTAGGG
>CAZZEV010000015.1:0-20364 GCA_964653305.1 uncultured Cellvibrionaceae bacterium
ACTATCACTCGATTTTTAAAACCATGTCAGATGAAGAGCTCGTAAACCACCTAACCAATACTCGTAATACGATTGCTAATGCAGTAGCCAAACTCCCGAACCATCAGGATTTTGTGAATCAGTATTGCAAGGCACCACGTTGAAATCAGATATGCAATTATCACTAAACCCCTATGTGACCTCCCGTGTTTACTCGCTCGGTGAAGAACAATCGCCACTCTTGGTGGTGGATAATTTTTTGCAAAATGCAGAGCTGTTAGTGGACGATGCTTGTCAGCACAACTTTATCCAGAATTCGCCTCTCTACCCTGGATTGCGAGCGCCGGCTCCAATGAGTTTTCAATCGCTACTGTTAAGTGCTTTGGGGCGGCAATTGAAGCAAGTGTTTGATTTAAAGGGCTCGAAGCTTGCTCTATCGCTTTGCCAATATTCCCTTGTGACCATGCCGGCCGATAATTTGACCTTACTTCAACGCATACCGCATTTTGATTCAACAAAGCGCGATGAATTAGCCGCAATATTTTATTTATTCAAAGATGACCTTGGTGGTACCTCTTTCTACCGCCACAACAAAACTGGTTATGAATATATTGATGACGAGCGAAGGATTCCTTATTTCAAATCACTGGAAAGTGAAAATGAAAGTGGCAACGTTCCGACGCACGGCTATATCAATGGCGACACTCCCTTGTTTACGCGGATTGGCGAGCAAAAAGGCGTCTTCAATCGCCTGATTGTGTATCGCCGCCAAATTTTACACAGCGGTTCGATCAGCTCGAGTTTTATACCAAATCTAGACCCGCGCAAAGGGCGCTTGACAGTTAATATTTTTATTGATTGTGTGGAGTGAGTTGTTCATAAATCTTACACGCAGTTATAACTGCAAAAGCGATCGGATAGATTTGTACAAAATCAAAAAGAGCCACTGGTGACAGCGGCTCTTTTTTTATAGGTTGAATTTGTTCTTCCTTGAACTGTTAACACCTAAGTTACCTAACCACTTGTACCCACGCCGTATCTACCGCGCCTACTGGTTGCCCAATGGTGTAGAAGTATTTCACCACTACCCCCACTGGAATTCCCGTTACCGTGTAGGTGTTGCTGTTATCGGCATTGTGAGTCATACGCACATTTTGCTGGGCACCGTTGTTAATGGTGTAGTGAATATCTGCCCAAGCTGCGTTGTTAGCGTGAAACTTAATGCTGGTGCTACTCAGAATGGTATAGCCATTGCCGGTAGCCGCAGAACTTGCTGCACTGCTGGCAACACTACTCGCCACTGAACTCGCAGCACTTGAACTAGCTGCACTAGAAGTACCGCTCATGGTGAAGCTTACCCATGCAGTATCTGCCGCACCCCCAGCCGCTAAACCAATGGTGTAGAAATATTTCACCACTGCACCTGCGGGGATACCCGTCACTGTGTAAGTGTTGGTGTTATCCGCGTTGTGAGTCATACGCACGTTTTGCTGCGGGCCATTGTTGATGGTGTAGTGAATATCCGCCCATGGTGCATTGTTAGCGTAAAACTTCGCGCTGGTGCTGGTCAGAATTGTATGGCCATTACCGGATGCCACCGATGATGAGCTGGAGCTAACCACTGAACTGGCAACGCTGCTGGCCACACTGCTCACCACCGATGAACTTGCAGAACTGCTGGAACCAGAGCAAGTCGTGGTGCCGGGGTTGGCATCTACTGCTTCGCCGGTTTTCTTAATGCGGAAGCCCTTAGCAGGTACGGCTAACTTCATACCGTCTGAGAAGCTTACGTACTGCGCTGAACAGCCAAAGTTATAGGCGAGATAGGTTTTTACGCCTGCTTTATCAAAGGCCACTGCCGATGGGCTGTTAGCAGTTAATGCGCCAGTGCCGGTCGCCAGGGTGCCCAATTGCTTGAGGGTATAAATCCACTGATAGGTATGGGCTTTGGTTTCACCTTCTTCCGGCGTGTAGTTAAAACCATAGCTTTGCATATCGTTCACGGCAGCTTGGCCGTTGGTCATCGCCCAAATATTCCACCAAACGTCGCGCCATTGACCATTCGGTAAGCCTGAGGGTTTGCCATTGCTGGATTCGGTCATGCCCAAGGTCACATAGTTGGCCAAATAATCTGGGTGCTGACCTATATGCAATACCAAGGGGCTAAGTGGCAGACCTTGAATCCCCAAAATATGCGCATAAGCACCGCTAAACCAAGTGCCGAATACATGACCATTACCCCAGATAATCGAGGTGGTCATTTTGGGGTAAGCGCTATCGAAGTTATCGTAATCGCCGGTTAAACCGCGATAGCGATCAAGGTTATTCCAATACTCCCAATAGGCAGCAGTTGAAGATGCATGCAGATACATACCGCGTTCCGTCAGCGCCGTATTACCGGTGATTTGACCGTAGAGGATGATAGCGCCATAGGCGTTAGCCGCTTCTGAGGTGGATTCGTTGTTGTTGCCCAATACAAAGTTAGCGTGGCCCGAGGCCCAAGAGAAACCGTAAGCCGGGTCAAAGAAGCGCACATAGGGGAACATGGCATCGTCGCGGCCAGCGGCATAATCGCGAATCAGCAATTCCACCATGGGGCCGTACTGAGTCGCACTACACCAACTGGCATCGATACGGCAGATTTCGGCGGCAGCACGCACAAAGTAACCGTAATGGAAGTGGTGATCGTTCAACTGTTGTTGCGCGCCAAAGGATTCATCAAAGCCGAGCAAGGTGTTCCAGTTGCTGTCGTAAGCGAAGTATTTGGTGGTATCAGAACCGCCATTAGTATTAGCGCGGAACCAATCCTGTAATTCAGCTTTTAACCAATTGACCATCTGATCCGCTTCAGTTGTCATTCCAATCGCGCGGGCGATTGCGGCCAATTCTGCTACCTTGCCGTAGTTTTTACCGGCCCAATAAGTATCGGTTGCACTGTTCCAATTAGCTGGACCTTGATTAACAAACTCTGTCACCAAGGCTTTCAATTGGGTGAGGTTGTAATCGCCAATACCGGCTGGCAGGGTTGGCAAAACGCCTACGTAGGGAATGGTGTAGCTAAAACCGTTAGTGGCAGCGAATTTAGTCACGCCGCGCGCGCTACGGATTTTGTAGCTGGTAACCGCCTGAGTGGAGTTTTTCCAGTGCAAAGGCAGCATGCCGACCATGGTCGTTACCGCTGAACCCGCATATTGGTATTGGTGGCTAACCGTCACTTTGTTGGTGTTTCTATCCACCGCGTAATTAATGTTTACCTTATCCACACGTTGAGTGGCGTATTGCGCAAAGGCTTGCGTCATGGCCGTTGCCGGTGTACCCGCCACTTGCGGCAACAGTGTAACGGTCACGCGCTTGGTGCCATTGGCAACGCCAATCGCAGCGCTATTCACATTGCTGAAGGTGGTGGTGTCATGGCCGGTTATAAGGAAGTTATTGCGATTTCCGGCAACCTCAGTCCATACACCGAGACTATTGCCGCTTTGGTAAAAGACACCTTTTTCGCCGCTATCTGCCGCTTTGGTGCGAATGACAAAGTTTCCTTGCAAAGCCGTGAAGTAAGCATAGGGCGAACCGTGCACAAAAGTCGCTTCCATCACCGGCGTGCTGCCGCTGTTCCATTGCACAGTCACTGAGCCATCGCTGTAATCTTTGAGATAGGCTTCCATATTGCTGTAGGCAGTATTGCCAATCGCCAAACCATCAAAAACTTCGCTGAAGGGATCAGGAATAGAGTAAGCCGTTTGCGTTGCGCTGCTGCGCAGACCGCCCGGAATACCCAATATACGCGCACCACGATCGCTAATGCGCGCGGTCATTGGGTCTGGTGTGATGTAAGCCGCGCCCGCGCTATCACCCACTTTCATTTCACCCACAAACGAAATGGAGCCCCACCAACGGTGCGTCATGGTCGGCTTACCACTGGCCGGCGCTACTTTTTGAGGGTAAATAGGTGTTGGCGTGCCTATGGGATTGCAGCTGCTAACTCCGGGTTGTACAACCCCAGCGCTGAAAATCCAATTGCCATGATCAACCGCGCACTTGTAACCCGCTGGGTTTGCTCTATCGCTGATATTGCCGGCACCGTAGGTTGTTAGGGCCGCACTGCTGAGTTGAGAGATGCTGAGCGAGCCCAGCAACACTAAAACCGTTTTTATCTTTATCATTTGAGAGTGTCCTCGTTATTGTTAGATGACGAACACTCAGCGCTCTAATCCCCTGTTAAAACTTCATCCCCACCATAAGCTACATTGACCTAAGCACTGAAAGTTACTGAGCGAGACTAGTCTGGGTGCGATGGTCCATCGTCCCAGATTGAGATTTAACGGCAACATGGGAGGTTTCACTTTTAGAATTGCGCAGCGGGACACCGATATGAGCTACCGAAATACTCAGGTAGGAGCGGCAGAGTTACTTTAGAAGTTACTTTCGGAAAATAGGCAAAAGCTCAGGGTGACAAGGACGCTAATGTGACCTAGCCGCCCTTAAAATGGCCAAAAGGTTTCCGGCAAGCTGTGCTTGCGCACTATGGCAGTAATATCCATAGTAACCGCCACACCGGCGTGCACGAGAACACCGCCCCAAATGGAGCGCGAGCGCAGCGCAAGAATCCCTAAAAACAAACCAAATAAAATGGCACCCGTAGCCTCTAACCAGAGTTTGGGGAAGTGAATCATCAAATAGGGCACGCACATCACCCAAATGGCATTAGCACCTAAGGCAGGGCGTAGGGCATTTAGAAAAAAGCCGCGAAAGAAAAACTCCAAACACACAAATTGGGTGAGATACAAAAACTCCCAGGCTAACAAATCAAACCAACTGCGGCTCGCCAACGAATAAAACGGGTAGTGGTTAACGAAATCTTTGCCGAGGCTAACCAGATAAATAAATACCAGAATGGGGCTGAGCAAAAGTAGATATCCACGCCAATGTTGCGGTGCTTGGTTGAGCTGCCAACCAAACTCGCGCACACGCGCTTTGAATCCGTAACGAATTAAGAGCGCAGGGAACAACACATAACCAATCACCTGAATAGTCGTCCACCACACATAGCCACACAACTCCCAAATACCAGCACGTGCTAATTGCTCGACATAATGATTCACCGGCAATTCTTGCCAGCTCGCCACTTGCTCCAACAGGCTTTGTAAGTTATTGGAAAATTTTGCGTAGTGCATAAACAGCAAACATACCGACACGCAGGCGAGCACCGCAAACACACGGCGCAGCGCTTGAGGTTTGCTCAAGCTGTACGACGGTGCTTGTGCATCAATGTCATCGAGCGCGGTGAGAATATTTTTGGGGTGGAGTTTTGCGAGCATTGTTGTTCTCTTTTTATTTAAACGGCAAATAGCTTTTCGCTTCTTCCATATAATGTTCAATGGATACTTTTTCTGCATCCAAAAAGTTATCGATCGCCTGCTGAAAATCTGGGCGAGCCAGCCAGTGATTTGAATAAGTCATTACGGGTTCAAACCCGCGCGCAATTTTATGCTCGCCTTGGGCGCCACCATCAAAACGTTGCAATCCGTGTTTAATCGCGTATTCAATACCTTGGTAATAACAGGTTTCAAAATGCAAAAATTCGTGCTCTTCAAGGCAACCCCAATAGCGGCCATAAATGGTTTGGCTATCGGTAAAAAATAACGCTGCAGCAATCGCTTGATCGTTTTGATAGGCGATTACCAGTAAACAGTGCTCTGCAAACGCTTTGCCCAACAGGGTAAAAAAAGCGTCGGTTAAATAGCCTGTGTGACCGCTGCGCTTTAAATAGGTACTGCAGTAGAGTTGATAAAACAGCTGCCAGTCTTCTGCCGTTATATTCTGCGCTGCTTTGGTTTCAAAACGAATAGTCTGCTCTGCCACGGCGCGCCGTTCTTTGTTGATATTTTTGCGCTTGCGCGAATTCATCGTGCCGACAAAATCATCCCAACTTTTATAGTCGCGGTTGTACCAATGAAACTGCGTGCCGACTCGCTGGGATATGTGCGCTGCGCTTAAGAGCGCGGATAGTTCTGCACTGGGAAATAAGCAGTGCCAGCTGGAGGCATTAATCGCAGCGGCATGATTTTTAATAGCATCCAACATTAGCGGTAGTAATTCTGCTAAACGTGAAGAATCTTTCAGCAACAAACGCGAACCAGAACAAGGCGTGAACGGAATCGCATTAATGAGTTTGGGGTAATAATCGAATCCATAACGCTTGTAGGCATCCGCCCAAGACCAATCGAAAACGTATTCGCCATAGGAATGCGTTTTGCTGTAAATCGGCATAGCGGCAATCAATTCATCGCCGTCATAAACCACAAGGTGCTGCGGCTGCCAGCCGGTACCCTTACCCACGCTACCGCTCTGCTCCAGCGCTGCTAAAAATTCATAGCGCACAAACGGGTAATCATCGCCACACAAAGCGTTCCAATGCTCAGCTGAAACTGTTTGCAGGCTAATTATAAAACTGAAGGTAAACTGAGTCGTCATGGCCCGATTGTGACACTCCTTATTAACATCTACAAATCTCCCCTAATGGTCTATTGGTGTTACTGAAGCAGACATCCCATAACCGAGTGCTAGTCATTCTTAGGCCTCTTACAGTAGAATCGCCGTTCCTTTGGTCTCCTTGGATTTTAAATGCCAACCGCAGAACCCGACCCTGAATCTCAGTGTCACACGTTTATTAAGACTATTTACCCTGCCTTTAACCTATTTGAGTTGAGGTGCTAGCGGTGGAATGGATTACCGACCCCACGGCCTGGCTTGGCCTTTTAACATTGGTTGTGCTGGAAATTGTACTCGGCATAGACAACCTCATTTTTATTGCTGTGCTCGCCAACAAACTGCCCAAGCACCAGCGTGACCTCGCTCGCAAAATAGGCTTAGGCTTAGCCCTGCTGTTAAGGCTGGGTTTACTGGCTGGAATCTCTTGGCTGGTAACGCTTACAGATCCACTTTTCAGCGTGTTTGATAAGCCGCTCTCAGGGCGCGATTTGATACTGCTCTTTGGCGGCCTATTCCTGTTATTTAAAGCCACCATTGAACTTCATGAGCGCCTTGAAGGTAAGGTCAACACGCATCGTGGCACTCGCACCCACGCGGCTTTTTGGGCTGTTATCACCCAGATTGTGATCCTCGATGCCGTCTTCTCGCTAGATGCTGTCATCACTGCCGTGGGTATGGTTTCGCACCTATCGGTCATGATGCTCGCGGTGACTATCGCTATGGGCGTAATGATTGTTGCGAGTAAGAGCCTCACTGATTTCGTCAACAAACACCCCACCGTAGTGATGTTGTGTTTGGGCTTCTTGTTGATGATTGGCTTCAGCTTGGTGGCTGAAGGCGCAGGCATACACATTCCTAAAGGCTACCTCTACGGCGCTATCGCTTTCTCAGTGTTGATTGAGTTTTTCAACCAATTGGCGCGCTCTAATCGTACCCGCCATATTATCGGTGAGCGTCCACTGCGCGACCGCACTGCTGAAGCAGTATTGAAATTATTGGGCGGCAAATCTGACTCCGATGAAGTAGGCCACGACATAGTCGCCATGGCCGACCCTAAAGGTGAAGAACTGGTATTTGAAAATAGCGAGCGCCAAATGATTCGCTCGGTGTTGCAGCTTTCAGATCGCTCGGTGCAATCATTGATGACACCGCGCCCAGATATTATTTGGGTGGATGTAAATGCAACGCCAGAAGAATTGCTCAACGTATTGAAAACCACACCGCAAACCCGTTTGCTGGTAGCGCGCGACGAGTTGGATAATTTGCACGGCGTAGTGCAAAGCCGCGATTTACTCACCGCCGCCCTTAGTAATCAACCGCTCAATTTGGCGGCACTCGCCGTTGAACCGCTTGCGGTTCCCGAAGGCACTAGTGCCTTAAATGTATTGGAAATGTTGCGCCAGCAAGCCGTGCCTTTAGCGATTGTGATCGATGAATACGGCAGTATTAAAGGCGTAGTTACAACCAGCGATTTGCTTGCAGCAATTGCCGGTGAGTTAGCCGACACCAACGAAGCGCCACTAATTGTTGAACAAGAAAATGGTTGGTTATTAGATGCAAGTTTGTCGTTAGAGCAACTTGAGGAACTACTCGAAGTAAAACTCGAACGTGAAGAGGGCGATTATTTTACGCTTGCCGGTTTGCTATTAGAACAGCTACAACACGTACCCGTTGTGGGCGAAACCCTGAGCATTTCTGGTTTTGAATTTGAAATCACGCAAATGGAAGGCCGCCGAATTTTGCAGGTAATGGTAACCGGCACAGTAACGCGTGATTTGTTTGATGAAAGTCATTAAATAACAGCAGAAATGCATTAGTGAAAATAAAAACGCCGAGCATTTGCTCGGCGTATTCATATCTGGATTTTATTTCTTTTTTACCTTATTTCTTTTTCTTCTTCACAGGCGCTGCAGCTTCCCTTTTTCGCTCGCCGCGTTTTTCGTCTTCGTAGGCATCTAGAAACTCAAAAATAACATCTCTCGATAAACGTGGGCCATTGGTTAAAATCACCATGCCGATTTTTAACTCTGGACTAAATACTACTTCTGAACGAAAGCCTTTTACCCCGCCACCGTGATGCACGAAGTTTTTATCGCCGCGATAATCAAAGACTCGCCAACCTAAACCATAGTGGCTGTTGGTAACACCTTCGCGGCTGCCATAATAATTTGTATTGCGGGTTATTTTTGCGTGTACTGCATTCAAAATACTGGGTGATAACACTGAAGGGTTTTGCCCCATGTGCGCTAATAACCAACGCGACATATCGGTAATACTTGCATTCACACCGGCCGCTGGGTTAACACGATAATAGTGTTCAGTCACAGTGGTAGGCGCCCAACCTTTGCGTGTAGGAAGATGCGGTACCGCAAAATTATTATTTGCAGCGTAATCTGCATAACCAACAGTTGCCGTACGCATACCCAGCGGGCGAAGTACTTTATTCTCTAAATATTGTTCATAGGTGATGCCAGATTTTTTGAGCACAATATTACTGATTAAACTATAAGGGACATTTTGGTAGTTGTAACATTTACCCGGCGGGCACACGAAATTCACATAGCGAAGCCGACGCACCACTTCATCGAAAGATAAACCATCCTCAATAAGGTTATCACCCGAATGCGTAGGTAACCCTGTCGACTGCGACAAAATATGCTGCACCGTCATTTGATCGCCGTAGCGCGGATTGCTGAATTCCACATTGGGTAAAATGTCGGTGACTTTAGTATCCCATCGAATTAAACCATCATTAACCATCATGGCTGCAGCCGTTGCCGCAAAACTTTTTGATACTGATGCCAAGCGAAAGGTTGTATCCGCATTCACCAAATTATTAGTGCCCGCTTTTTTTACACCATAGGTTTGCAAAACCTTCACTTTGCCGTCGGCAACAATTGCCAATGCAAGACCCGGTGCTCTGGGTACCAATTTTGTTTCTACAAAATTTTTAAATTCCGTCACAAAAGCTTCGCGTTGATTACTCATAGGCAATGCAGTTTTTACCGCAGGGTCTGCGTGAGCGGCTGCAACGCCTGATGGCGTTATTGCTTTTGTCAACGGTACTTCGGGAACATCTGATTCAGCAAAATCCTCGCCTTCATCCGCTAGGCTTCGCGCAAGTTCTTGTTCCTCTTCTGCGGTAACAAGTGCGCTCGTTAAAGCAGCGCCCGCAACTATAGGTACAGCCAATTGGTTTACCGAGTTTTTGTTGGAAATAGTCGGCGCTGGTTGCATTGGCTGCGCATGAACTCCTGGGGAATTTACTGCACTAGGATTGGGAATCTCTGCTGTCAATTTTTCTTTAGTGCTGCTCACTGGCGCGGTAGGTTTGGCAAGGGGTGCAGCTGGCTTGGTACTGGTTATTTTTTTAGGTACCGGTTTTTTAGCCGTATTACTTTTGGCATTTTTAGCGGTTGTTTTTGTCGCAGATTTTGCTGCAGGCTTTTTAACCACTTTTGTTTTAGTGCTTGTTTTACTTGAGGGTTTTGCCGTTGTTTTGACAGTAGATTTTTTTTCTGTTGTTTTCGTTGATTTTTTAACGGGAGCTTTAGTGCGAACTGGCGGTATCGCTGCCTCATCAACAGAACGAATAATAGGTGCAGGCGCTTTTACGGGTTGAGGCGCACTCGGCGCGCTGCTGGCCGGAGCACGCTGTACAGGAACAGCAACCGGATAAGAAATTTGCTTTTCTGTTTGTGCTAGCGCATCAAATGCTGTTAGTAACGCACACACACTTAACGCTGCCGAGCCAATGCCTTGCAGTAAAGGGAATTTAAGCATTGTTATTCTTGTAATACATTCTTTCAATATTTTCATAACGTCTTATGCACAACCATCTTCTACACAACTACTGGCAAAGAACGCTAAATAAAATTCGCAAAAATTTAGGCTGCAGGTGCGTTAACCAATGGAGAACTCACCTGCAGCCTAAATATCATTAAAGCTTACAGCGTTTTAATATATTCAATTAAATCCCAACGCTCCTGCTCACTCAGTTTATCCTTGCCATCTTTACCCGTGCCGTATTCGTGGCCACTATTATGGTTGCCAAGCGGCTCCACTATAAATCGACGCTTATCATTGGGGTCAGATTTATTGCAACCATCGGTATTAAAACCAACATTGACCGGATTAAATTCGCGATTCCCGACACAGAACTCTGTGGGGCGCTCTTCTGCCGGTGAAACTAGACTCCACAAATCAGGTACAGAACCATTGTGCAAGTAGGGTGCGGTTGCCCAAATGCCATTCAATGAGCGCGCTTTATAAGCTAATAGCGACTGATAGGGGCTGGCGGTGGTATCGGGTTGATAATTGCCAGATTTTACACTGGGCTTGATCTCATTATCAAAAAAGGATTTACCTAACATGTAAGCCCAATCGGCAAAACGACGTAAGGCCCACTTATCTGCATCGGGCGTTGCCACTGCACCTTTAGTTGCTGCAGTCAGTACCTGAACAACCGGGGCACGCTTTTGAATGACTAGGTCTCCAACATCTGTTGATTGATAAACTGACTCAAAATTACCTGCATAACCCGTGTAGCTCACGCTGTTAAGCGCCATAGTGGGATCTGTGCCCAAGGTATTGATACCAGTCATATTCGCAACCACTAAACGATCCCACGCATTGCGATCAATAACTTGATGACAAGAACCACAGTATTCGTTGTAGACCAATTGTCCGCGACTCGCTTTATCTTGATCAATCTTACCTAAAACCGCTTCTGGCCATTCTGGCGATTTTAAACCCTTAAGGTGCGATTCCAAACGCGATAAGTTGGTCAGGTCAATAGAGGATTTAAAGTCGATGGTTTTCTTCTTGTTTTTCTCGCCCGTTAAATACGCAGACAAACTGAAACCTTTGTCGCGCGTAGACCAATCCAAAATGCCAAATACCCCAATCACTTCGCCAGTATTGCGCCCTAGTGGCCCTACACCCGCATTAGCGGCTAAACCATTCCACTGTACATAATCGGAGTGCGAAATGTCCCACAAGAAGGGATAGCTCACCGGCGCGCTCGGCTCGTTGAAGATGGCACTACGAACACGCAGCAAGTCGCGCTGAGCCAAGCCTGGTAAGTTGCCCTCTTTGCTCATCAAACGCTGAGTAATTAGCGCAAATTGAGTATCACCGATAATAGTGTCATCGATATCTTTCAAAACGGCATCGACTTGCGGCTCAGTGAGCAGGCGGCTTTCATCTGGACTAGTTACGCCCAAGAGTGCGAGTTTTAATTGCTCTTTATTAATCACGTGTTGCAATACACGATTGTAGATACGGCCAAAAGCATCCAAACGCGCATAACCATAATCCAAATGACTGTGGTTAACCGTGTTATACAGAATGATAGTGTTGGTCCATTTGGCTAAATCTTTGGTGACTTCATCGGCACTGGAATAGCTGTTATCCCGCGCCAAAACAGCCTGCACAAAACGGTCGCGCTTTTGTGCATCGGCTTGGGTCGCTTTCATCGACTTTTCAAGTGCAGTGAGAAAACCAACCATATCTGCCATGGCTGGGCCGCCATCAATACGCAGTGCTTGGCCTTTGTAGTTCACCTGACCGGTATGACAAGCTGCGCAGGTGTAACCTACGTAATCTTTACCTTGATAACTTTCTTTAACGAAACCAACGGCCAGGCCATCGGGGTTAAAGAAGGTGGGCTTTTGCGGTAGATAGCGGAAGTTATCCATAACCGTGTTAGCGCGCAACAGCTCGGTTGATTCGGCTTGCTCTAGCGCTAAAAAGAAATCGTAGGGGATTAAACCTGAACCTTGGGTTGTGTTGTAGAACCACAAACTCTCAGACTCACTCCAACCCTGATCGAGATATTTCGGTGTCGCATAATTTTCGCCAGTGGGGCTATTGCTAATCGCCACAGCGCCGCGATCTGGATCATCATCCCAACTTTGATAAATTTTACCTGCTGCAAAAATCAGCGCCACAATAATGGCAAGAAATAACGCAAGTTTAATGAGAGTACGGCGGTTGCGATAAATAAATGAAGATAAAGCACTAAATGGCTTTGTAATAAACATGGTGGACTCCTGAGAAATTCCCGTTTACTGATAACTCGTTAATTAAAGGCACTAGTTTTTATTAAAAGTATGGGTGCGTTATTCACTTCCATGTAGACCGTTGCTATCGGCCACTGAGTAAACCTTGCGGTTGCTCTGCATAATAACCAGCTGAGTCTATGCAAACCAGAGTTTCAGACACATTTGCAGAGTTTTATGGCTATTATTGGCATAGCTTTTATTGAAACTATCTCAATTGAGTAAATACGTGGGAAAACTGCGTAAAATTGAGTGCATTGGTTGCATCTATGGATTCATCCGATTAGTGTAGCCGCTATCATTTTTTAATTGGCAGCCTTACTCTTATCGCTTGTCATATGATTAATTTGCTTGAGGATCGCACCATGAAAAAATTATCACTTCTGTTAATTGCCCTAACCGCTGCAACCAGTGGTTGCACTTGGGTAAAAGTGTCAGAGCAAGCGAGTAATGTTGCCGTTGCTAATGCTGCTAATGTACGTGGCTGTAAACAAATGAGTGAAATTAGCGTCAGTGTGCCCAACAAAGTCGGCTTTATTCAGCGTGACGCCGATAAAGTGGCAACTGAATTAGCGACTATGGCACGCAATGAAGCAGCAGGTGATGGAGGCGATACTGTTGTTCCTAGTTCTGGTATAGAAAATGGCCGCCAAAGCTTTAACGTCTACAAATGCAGCAAAAAATAACGCCCTTACCCTAGCGTTCAATTTGAACGCTAGGCATCGCATTCGACATACTAAATTTTGCGGTCATGGTTTTGTTTGCTAAGGTTAATTAAACCTTGTCCTTTTGCTGTCATATTTGTGCCATATTCTGCTGTTCATTTGCTTTAAACACTGAGGTTTACTGTGTCCAGCGCTTACTTCAATCGCGAGCTTAGCTTGCTTGAATTCAACAAACGTGTGCTCTATCAGGCTTACAACAAGTCTTTGCCGCTTATGGAGCGGCTGCGTTTTCTGTGTATTTTCTCAACCAATCTTGATGAGTTTTTTGAGGTTCGCGTCGGCGGTTTAGTCGAACGCCTTGAGCTGCCCACAAAAAGTCCGCTCGGCCCTGATGGCCTCACCGAAATTCAAACGCTCGAGCAAATTTCAGATCGAGCCCACCTTTTGGTAGAAGAACAATACAAGATTCTCAACGGCGAAATTTTGCCGCAATTGCGCGATGCTGGAATTCGCGTTCTGCGCCGTGATGAATGGACGCCGGAACAAATCCAGTATTTGAAAAATTATTTTATTTCCGATGTATTGCCCGTACTCAGTCCCATAGGTTTAGACCCTGCGCATCCTTTTCCGCGCATTTTAAATAAGAGTTTAAATTTTATTGTAAAACTCGATGGTAAGGATGCTTTTGGTCGTAATTCAGGGCGCGCCATTGTACAAGTACCGCGCTCGCTGTCGCACATCATTGAATTACCGATTGAACTCACCACCCAGTGCCGCGAGTTTGTTTTTATCTCCTCCATTATTCATTTTTTTATGGCAGAAATTTTTGTTGGTATGACCGTCATTGATAGCTATCAATTCCGGTTAACGCGTAACTCAGATATTTTTCTGGATGAAGAAGAAACAGAAGATTTATTGCGTGCAGTACAAGGTGAACTCGCACAACGTCAATACGGCGATGAAGTTCGTTTGGAAATTTCTGATACTTGCCCAACTGAGTTAATTGATTTCTTATTGCAGCGCTGCGAAATTAAAGAGCGTGATCTCTACAATATTAATGGCCCAGTCAATTTAAATCGTTACAGCGATCTATTCGATTTAATTAAAAAGCCAGAATTGTTTTTCCAGCCCTTCGTACAGGCTATGCCGAAGCTGCCGAAACGCACCAATAGCTATTTTGAGGTTTTGCAAAAGCAGGATATTTTACTGCATCATCCTTTTGACTCATTTCAAGGTGTAGTTGATTTTTTACGCGAAGCTGCTGCTGATCCCCATGTACTTGCTATCAAACAAACACTCTATCGCACAGGTTCTAACTCACCAATTGTCGATGCTTTAGTCGCTGCCGCAAAAGCAGGTAAAGAAGTAACAGCGATTGTTGAATTACGCGCGCGCTTTGATGAAGAGCAAAACGTTGCCCTCGCTGAACGTTTGCAGCGTTTTGGCATTCACGTTATTTACGGAGTAGTGGGCTTTAAAACTCACGCTAAAATGTTGTTAATTGCCCGCCGTGAAGAGGGTAAGTTGCGTTACTACGTGCATATGGGCACCGGCAACTATCACCCCAAAACCAGTAAGCTCTACACCGATTATGGTTTGATGACTTCCGATAAAGAAATTGGCGATGATGTCTATCGTATTTTTTTGCAGTTAAGCAGCATGGGCAAAGCCTCCAAGATGGACGCACTGCTCTACGCGCCGTTTACCTTACATAAAGGTATTGTTCGTCGCATTCGCACCGAAAAAGAAAATGCCGAACACGGCAAGCCAGCGCGCATTATTGCGAAAATGAATTCACTTTATGATGAGGAGTTAGTGAATGAACTTTATGCTGCGTCTAAGGCAGGCGTTCAAATAGATTTAATCGTTCGCGGCGTTTGTCAGCTGCGCCCAGGCTTGCAAGGCTTGTCTGAAAATATTCGCGTGCGCTCTATAGTGGGTAGATTTTTAGAACACCACCGTGTGTTTTATTTTGAAAATGGTGGCAATACCGAATTGTTATGCTCCAGTGCAGATTGGATGACACGCAATATGTTTCATCGCGTTGAAACCTGTTTTCCAATTAAACACAAACGCATCCGCGACCGCATGATTGAAGATTTAAATCTATATCTTTCCGACAATACTCATGCGTGGATTTTAAATGCCGATGGCACTTATAAACTATTAGAGCCAACAGGTGATGAAATAGAAATTGATGCACAAGGCATTTTGTTAGAGCGCTGGACATCGCGACACTGATTTAAGAATGTAAAAAGAAGAAAGGCCAATCATTGATTGGCCTTTTTTTGTTTTTAGCGTTCTTTTAAATTAACTCTAGACTATAACCTATATCATCCAAATGGCGCATTTCAGTTTCTAAATCAGCATGAGTCAATGGATGTTGATCCAGCCAGACTGCAGAAATTTTCAGCTTTATTTTTTTCTTTGATGCCATCAATTGAATCGCAGGCAAACCTTCACGCTTCTTACCGCGATGAAAAATCACCGCAAGACGCAACAACATGGCTAAATGAATTAAATCATCATTGCCTGGCGGAAAGTGTTTAAGTGGAAAACGTTTACGATGCGCTAATACTAAAGCAGCAAGATGGGTTTGCTCAACGCGCGAACAACCAGCTAAATCGACATTCTGAACCACATAGGCACTGTGTTTATGATAATCGTTATGGGCAATATCCAAACCCACTGAATACAAACGCGCAGCCCAAGCTAAAAGTTTACTGGCATCGTCGTGATTGAGATCCCAATCATCGGCAGCTTGTTCCAATAAATTCAGTGCCGTTGCGGCTACCGCCTGAGCTTTTTCCATATTAACGTGAAATCGTGATGCTAAAGCATCGACACTCCCTTGGCGTATATCATGATTTTCTAAACGACCTTTTAAATCGAATAACAAACCTTCACGCAGGGCCCAATCCGCCGCCATCATCTCTGCTAGTTGCAAGCTTTCGAAGAGCGCCATTAATACAATTACACCACCCAAAAATACCGGTTGGCGGTCATCCGATAATCCGGGAATTTTTAAGTCTGTACTGCCGTGCTGACAATAAAGCCGCACAATTTTTTCTAAATCCATCAAGCGAATAACGCCATTGCTCCACCCCGCCGCGCTGCATACTTTAGCAACGGCTTTAATGGTACCCGACGCTCCTAAAACTTGATTCCAACCCTGTTGAATAAATTCTTCTGCGACCGGCGATAATTCCTGCATACAGGCAATTAATGCTTTGCTGGTATTTTTTTCGTTAACCTTTCCATCCAAAAAGAAACGTTTGGTAATAGCCACACAGCCCATATTTAAACTTTCTTTTATGAGCGGCGACATACCTTCGCCGACAATGATCTCCGTACTACCACCACCAATATCCATCACCAAACGTTTGCCGTCTTTTGGTGCGATGCAATGCGCCACGCCTAAATAAATTAATCGAGCCTCTTCATCACCGGAAATAATTTCCACTGGGTGACCAAGCCGCTGTTGTGCATCCGCTAAAAACTGTGTGGAATCGCTAATACTACGCAGCGTTTTAGTGCCGACGATGCGCACGCTACGCGATGGATATTCACGCAAGCGTTCGCCAAATTTTTCAAGGCAATTGAGTGCGCGTAATCGCGCATCTTCACTGAGCGAACCATCACTACCTAAACCCCAACCCATACGTACCGGATCGCGCAAACGATCAAGTACCACCAATTGGTCGTTATCCCATTTGGCAATAATCATGTGAAAGCTGTTGGAGCCTAAATCAATAGCAGCGATATAATTTGAATTAGAGCGATCGAGGCGAGAAAGATTAAACATCGACTACACCTGATAATGAATCAGCCCGACATTTGTCGGGCTGGTAGTGGGTATTAATTAAGCGCTGATTCTGTAGGCGCAGCCGATGCAGCCTTGGCTTCAGCTTGTTGTTGCGCTTGCATAACTGCTTGTGCAAATACTGCATCAAAATTAATAGGTGCCAACATTAATGGAGGGAAGCCACCACGAGTTAATAAACTATCGATAGTTTCGCGTGCATAAGGGAATAGAATTTGTGGGCAGAGGGTATTAATCGCATGACTTAATTGAATTCCATCCAAACCATTAATCACAAACAAGCCGCCCTGTTTAACTTCCACCAAGAACACTACTTTTTCATCAATTCGTGCAGTGATCGTTAACAGCAATAAAACCTCAAACAAACCTTCTTCTAAAGGTGTTACTTGAATATTCAAATCTTGTTGTACATTAGGCTTCCAAGCTTTTGTAAAAGCGTCTAAACCACTTGGAGTTTCAAATGAAATATCTTTCAAGTAAATTTTTTGAATGGCAAAGCCTGCTTGGGGCAATTGCTGCTCTTGAGCTTCGGTCGCTTGAGTAGTTTCTTCGGTCATAATAATTCTCTTTATATCACTTAGTTATTTTGTAAAAGCCCATCGAGCTTGCCTTGTTTATCAAGCGCCCATAAATCAGTAAACCCACCTACGTGTAAATCACCAATCCAAATTTGTGGCACTGTTCTCTGTCCGCTTTTCTGCATCATTTCACTGCGCAGTTGGGGATTTTGATCGACACGAATTTCTTCAACGCTCACGCCTTTTTGCGCCAATAATTTTTTTGCATTGACACAATAGGGGCAGATTGCTGTTGTATACATTAAAACTCGAGCCATATTGATCTCTATTTTTGCTTGCCTTTAACCAGTGGTAAATTTTGACTTTGCCATTCACTGATACCACCCGATAGTCTGCGTACATCAAACCCGGCTTTCGCTAACTGACGGCCCGCCGTTCCTGCATACTGGCCCAGCTTATCCACAATTATAATGGTCTTGGATTTGTATTTTTCAAGGGTAGCAATATCAGCATTAATACGCTCATAAGGAATATTTATAGAATCGACAAGATGACCTAGTTTATATTCTGCACTTGGGCGAATGTCTAAAATAATCGCCTTCTCACTATTTACCAAACTCGTGAGCTCATTATTGGTAACAGGCACCCCACTCTTTACTCGCTCGCGCAAGCTATAAGCAATAATAAGCGCAGCCAACAAACTGGTTAAAATCCACTCTTGGATTAAGAACTGAATAAAAGTCACAACTCATACCTTTTCAATATTAAGCATTCACGCCGAAAGGCGCAAAATAAGTGCCCATTATACACAGGCTTACAATGTCTAGCTGAACTCCTTCCCGTTTTAACGAGCCAAAAAAAATGCCCGCGAATGCGGGCATTTAATCAAACTCAATTCAATTACTTTTTCGCGTAAAGAATCCAAAGTTTAGCTACACGGCCCAGATTTGACTTGTCTGAAACAGATTGGAACGCCTTGATCGCTTCAGCTTTTTTACCCAAGTTCAAATTCGCCACACCTAAACGTACATAGGCTTCATCAACAGACTTCAAACCACCTTTTGCGATGGCACTCTGAAGTGTAGTAACTGCTTTATCATTCAAGCCGTGACCGAGATATGCAGCACCGATCTTAGCTAAAGGCTCACCGTTTGGTTTTGCAGAAGCTTCTTTGGTAATAGCTTCCAAACCTGCCAAATCTTTAGCGGCATCAGCTTTAGCTCTGTTTAACAAACGAGTGGTACGCTCGCTGTTGGGAACAACACCAGCAGCAATACCTGCTTCAAGTGCTGCTTTAGCGTCGCCAGAATCCAACATGGACAAAGCAAGCTCTGCCATTTCGTTGTATTCACCCGCATCTTTCATCGCACCAACAGTTTTCTTAAGACGATAAAATTCAATTTTTTCACCATCATTGAAATTCACTTCATTACGAGCAATTTTCAACATGTCATTCCAGTATTCTGGCGATGGGTAAAGCTCAAGCAACTTAGACAATACACCAGCATACGCGGTGTTATCACCTAATTTTGAGTAGCTGTAGCCCAAAATTTGTAGCCAGTTTTTATCTACGGGTTTCTTGGCCTGTTCAGCTTGCTTAATTAAATTCTGTGCATACTCAGCTGATTTTTTGTAGTCACCTTTTTTGAAATAGGCTTGCATTAATCCGAGATTAATCTCAGAGGTTGCAGGATTATTTTTCAAATATCTTTCATAACTTTCTATACCTTTCGAGTAGTCACCCAAAGATAGGTACAGTTCTGCAAGTGTATTCAATCTTGCGCCAATTTGATCAGCAGGGACCTGATTAGCAGCTAGCATGGCTTCATACACTTTTGCGACGCCGGCATAATCCTTCATCTGGACTAAGCATGCGGCTTTAAATTCGTTAGTAACGGTTTCTTCGTAAGCATTTTTGCCAGCAATTGGAACAACTTTTTCATTAATGACTGAAAGAGCCTCTTTCCATTTCTTTTCAGACATTAGCTTTTGAGCTTCGCCTAGGGGTTTCATTTTTGAACTGAGTTGTTGAGACTTTTCAGCTGCCATAGCGACTGGTGCAAAAACCGCTGAAACAGTAGTTAAACCTGTAGTTAAAGCGACAACAAATGAAACTGATTTTGCTATTCCAAATAGATTTTTTTTAACACACATAACAATGTTTACCAATACGTTTACTGCTTTCAGCAATTTTATACACAATGAAAAAAACGCTGGGAGTTACTCCAGCGCTTCATTACCCAAAATACCAATGTTTTTAACACCCAACCGTTGAGCAGTAGCCAACACTTTAGCAATGTTGTCATATTTTGCTAACTTGTTAGGCTTCAAGTGAATCTCTGGACGAGGTTCAGCACGTGCTGCAGATCTTAAATAACTCTGTAACGTATCGCTCGATGTAATCAACTCAGATTGCCAGTAGATGGAACCATCGAAGTCCACAACGATATCGATAACCGGTGGTGGTGGTGCATCCGTTTCGGGAGGCGCTGTCACTGGCATGTCTAACTTTACCGCATGGGTTTGCGGTGGAAGCGACATAATTAACATTACAATAAGTACAAGCATCAAATCGATCAATGGTGTGGTATTCATCTCCACCATTACATCGCTTTCTCCGCCTCCACTACCTACATTCATACCCATGATGAATTACCCTTAATTGTGGACCCAAGGACTTAATTTGTATTTTCGGGAGAGGTAATAAAACCAACACGAACAATACCCGCCTTTTGACAGTAAGCCACAACGCGGCCAACTGGTTCATAGCGAGAGTTTAAGTCACCGCGAATATGCACTTCTGGTTGAGGCTTTTTAGGAGCTTC
>CAZZEV010000016.1:0-20216 GCA_964653305.1 uncultured Cellvibrionaceae bacterium
GTATAAAGAGCGGAAGATTTTGATTACGAAAGAAAAAATTTCGTTAGTTTAGCCATCTCATATCTCCCAAAAGGCGAATGTATTCTTGTGCATTCGCCTTTTTTATTTCTATATCGAAAGATTTATAACAAGGCTTTAAGCGTCAAATTTGATCTTCACCGCTCAACGTAACCTCCTCCACTAAAATCTTTACACTTCTAAAACTTGCATCTACGTAAACCTTCGTATAAATTAACTACGAAGATCTACGTATATATCTACAGAAGGAAAAGAAATGGCCAACCCCACTCCTGCCGAGCTAGAAATATTGCGCATTATTTGGAGCCTTGGCGAAGCCAAGGTTCAAGCAGTGAACGATGAACTTTGTAAAACAAAACCTGTGGGTTACACCACCACACTAAAAACCATGCAAATCATGGAGCAGAAAGGATTGCTCGGGCGAAAAAAAGATGGGAAAAGTCATATCTACTTCCCCAGTGCAGAACAAGAAGATACGCAAATAACAATGCTCAATCGCCTACTTCATTCAGCCTTTGGCGGATCGAAATCAAAACTGGTGATGCAGCTCTTAGGTAGCGAAAAAGTATCCAAGCAAGAGCTTAAGGACATTAAGGAATTTTTATCTGATATGGAGAATAAGAAATGAATACGTTATCCCAGCTGTTGAGCAACGAGATTAGTTATGCAATAGGTTGGACAATTATTCACTCACTGTGGCAATGCACTCTCATCGCATTATTGATTGCTACTAGCTATGCATTCACTAAAAAAGCCTCGGCAGCAACCCGCTATTGGATAAACAGCTTTGGGCTTGTCAGCTGCGTTATTGCAAGCGGCATAACCTTTTATCTTAATTATTATGACTCAGTTAGCATCGAAATCGTCAGCACAGCATACATCACAGAAATAAGCTCAAGCACCCAACAAGCTTATGTGCAAACCGTTTCCGACATTATTAATCAGCATATCAATCAAATTTCAATGGTATGGCTAATTGGCTTTGCTTTGTGCATAAGCAAATACCTAGCTGAATTTTTTTACTGCCAACATATTAAAAATAACCATTACAAAAATCCCAACCAACAATGGCAACAACTCTTTAATGAGTTGAAAAATAGCGTTGGAATCACGCAAAACATTCAATTGCGCCTATCTGAGATAGTGGATATCCCTTGCGTTGTTGGCCATTTCAAACCTGTCGTGTTACTGCCCGCAAGTCTCGTACTCGGGTTATCTATTAAGCAAATCGAAGTTATTTTATTGCATGAGCTAGGCCACGTACGCCGGAACGATTACCTCATTAGCGGCTTACAAACACTGATCACCCTACTTTATTTTTTCAATCCATTTGCGCGCTGGATCTCTTCAAAAATGGACGAAGAGCGCGAAAACGCCTGTGACGATATAGCGGTAGCTGTCAGTGGCGACCCATTATTTTATGCCAATACACTCAAGGAGTTCGCTGAAATGAAAGAAATGTATTCACCAGCAGTTGCTATGACGGGCAGAAAGAATTTACTGATAAACCGTATTAAACGCCTATTTATTCGCGACACAAGTTTTACAAAAACCTATGGTAAAGCAATTACGATTATGGCCATGTTTCTGTTAACGATTGGTTATTCAGTAGCAGGATATTCAGAAGAGAAAAAACCAACGAAAGAAACATTTAGTATAAAAATTGAAAACGAGCCATTGTCACAACTAGTAACCCTCGCTGAGCAATTCTGTCCAGGTACGGCTGGAAAAGTTAAACTGAAAAACCCGGATAAGATTATTTCAACTAAAATTCTTGACTTTAAGTGCAGCACTATAGATTTTATTATTCAACGAACAGACGAAAGCCTTGATATGATTGGCCCTGACCTTTCTATAAATGCAATTAATATCCCCTTAAAAGATATATTAAAGACCGCTGAAATTTCATGTCCCAATGTTGTCGGCAAAGTGGATTTAATAAATCCTGAACGACTAACGTTCCTAATATCAGCAAAGATTCCATGCATTGCGGTCGAAAGCGTCATAAGAAAAATGGACGGAGAACAAAAGTTAGGTGTCAATCAAATTACGCAAATAGAAAACTCTTTTGAGAATGATGAATATATAAAAATCGTAAGGGAAAATATTGTATATAACAGTAAGGAAGCTGTAAAAAATCAATACTCCGCGGAATGTGTAGCCACGTTTACCGTTACTACACAAGGCCATCCTATTAACATAGCTCCAAACTGCAGCAGTAATGATGACAATGCAAAGGCCTACTACAACAAAGTAATGTACGAGGGCATTAAAAAATCAAAATTCCCGATAAAAATGGAAAGCGGAAAAGCTGTAACAGTCGAAAATGTTGCCATTAGAATGTCTTGGCGAGTAGAGAAAGCAGATACATTAAACCCACCAACCAGCAGTGCTCCACTACACACACAAGAAAAAATTGAAGATATTCCTGACTCGAAAAATATAAAGCAGATTTCCATAAGAGAAAACACAAACGACAACGTCTCACTCGGGTTATCCATAAACAAAGATATTAACATCAGGGAATATAACGAAATTGAATTCAAACCTTTGTTTTTTGGTAAGAAATTAATTGACACCGAAGACAAACGCGATTATCGCCACGCACTAAAAGAGTTTGATTTTTTCAGCAAAGATTTAATTATGCTTGTGAATAAAAACTTCTTCACATCTATCCGCAACAACGAATTTGCTATTTTAGCCAACTCAACCGGATCGAAAAAACTCGTTGGAGAGGTTCATATTCATAAGATCACACCTTACTGGACTAAAAAAGATAATTTCCCCTGTACTACTGGCGCAGGAAGTACAATTTGTGCCGGGGAATTTCCCCAATATTTTAAAGCCAATATCATGTTAGGCGTTGTTTTAAAAGATGCTGAATCCAAAGAGATAATTGCGGTATTAAAAGATCAGTTTGTGTATAGCGAATCAAAAACCGGGATCTCATATATGTCTGAAAAACGGAAATCACGTTTTATTGACGAAACAATAATATCCAACATAGAAGAAAGCATTAGAAAAACGACTAATGGGTTAATAGCCTATAGCCAGGAGAAAGCTCCTTCGGCTGATGCATCAAGCTCCAATGAAAAGTTCGTGAATTTTAATGTAGACGGATTTGAATCACCACGCATAGGTGGTTTTGACAAACTAAAGATCAATTCGAAAAGCATTCTCTCAAACTATGGCAATCTTGTACTTTCTCCAATCAATTTTTCTGACACAGAGATTTTTTCCGAGGATTCAACTGCACTTAAGTACAGCACCTATGTATTCCATAAAGACAATGAAAAATACTTGTCATCTTTAAAAAAGCAGGTCATCAATAGTTTCAATCACAGTAAAAACGCAAGCCCCCTTAAACTTACTGGAAAAAATGACTTAATTGCAGAACTAAAAATACTAGACATGAATTTGTATTGGGAAAAACACAGTACAAATAACTCAAAATTTGAGACAAGCAGCGAAGCAATTAAGGATCCAAACACGCTAAATTCTATAGGAATGAGAACCTCAACTACTTTTTCACATACTCCTACTAATGAAACTGAGCTAGCCGGTGATGTAAAAATGGAGATAAGACTCCTTGACTCGGTTACAAATGAAACCGTGCTGTTAGCAGAAAAAACGAGCGATATTCATCTTGGCAGTCTGGCGGCATTTACATCAAAGGCAGATCAACAAAACCTTATCATTAAACAAATCTTCAAACCAATGTTCAACAAAGCATTTAGTGATCTATATGTGTCCTTAGAAAAGATAAGCACTCAAAACATTAACGATATGAATGGAGATAATTCAAAAATAAATGCCTTTTCCACGAACGAAATACCGCGCAACGCAGCGACGGACTTATAAATACAGATATTTTTCTTCTGCATTGCTGCCTTTCTTCAACACCAACCTACAGAGCACTTGGTAGATTGGTGTTGAGCTTGCGACAAAAATGCAGGAATGCATTTTTGCACAACCGCAGGTTGCCCGCAGGGTGAGCGCCATGGATGGCGCGAATGATCCCCAACACTTTAATCACACCAAACTCTTACTTACCACCTCAAACACATCCTTCGATAAATTCGGTTCAGCCATAATACGTTCAATCTGTGCTTTCATAAGTGCTTGGCGCGCTGCGCCGTATTTTTTCCATTTGGTGAGCGGTGTTAGTAAGCGCGATGCTATTTGTGGGTTTTGTACATTCAATACGATAATTTTATCCGCAAGAAATTTGTAACCATCGCCATCTGCATCATGAAAGTTAATTGCATTGTTGTTGCAGAAGCTAGAAACCAAGGCGCGAATTTTATTGGGGTTTTTGCTGTCGTAAGCGTTATGAACTTCAAGTGCTTTTACGCGCGCCAAAGTATTTGGCAGGCTACACGTTGCTTGCACTGTTAGCCATTGGTTCACCACCAAAGACTCATGCTGCCAGCGCTCATAGAAATCAGCCAAGGCATTACCAGAAAGCTCTTGCGCGAGCGGTGCCTCTGCATTCGTTAACTGCGTTAAGGCTGCCATTACATCGGTCATATTGTTTGCGGTTAAATATTGTTGCTCGCAGGCACGAACAATCTTGTCATCGCCCACTAACATTAGATACGCAAGAGCGATATTTTTAAGGCTGCGCGCTGCAATAGCATCGGCAGTGGCCGCATAAGTTTGTTGGTGATCGTAAGCGTTATAAATGCGTTCAAATTCCGCTCGCAATTCAGTAGCGATAATTTTGCGAACAGCAGCGCGGCTGTAATGAATCGCTTCAACATCTACCACCACTGCAAGTTCACTCATATAGGCTTCTGAGGGTAGGCTCAGCATATAAGCGACCATAGCTTGATCTAGGCTTTCGTCTTGCAACACACTGCGGAGTGCATCTATCAAACGCGAATCTATAGCGATTTTTTTAATGTCATCGCCACGTTGATAGGCCGCAATCACATCATTGATGACTTGTAGGGATAATTGTTGGCTGGCATCCCAACGATTAAAACCATCGCTATCGCGGCTCATTAACAGCATTAAATCTTCACGCGAATAATCGTATTGAAGTTTTACGGGGGCGGAAAAACCCCGCAACAATGAGGGTACAGGTCTTTCTTGAACGCGCTCAAATACAAACGTCTGCTCTGCTTGAGTGAGCTCAATAACCATGTGAGTGTTATCGCTGGTTTCAAAATCGGGTTCCGCACCTTGGAGATACAAAGGTAAATCACCTGCACTACCCAACAAACCCATTGCGATAGGAATATGGAAAGGTAATTTTTGCGCACACTCAGGTGTGGGCGGGCATGTTTGTTTGATATGCAATGAATACTCTTGCGTTTCTTCATTGTATTTATCAGTCACTTGTAAACGCGGTGTACCTGCTTGTGAATACCAGCGTTTAAATTGCGTTAAATCTTTACCGGATGCATCTGCCAATGCCGCTACAAAATCTTCTGTGGTTACGGCTTGGCCATCGTGGCGTTCAAAATATAAATCTGTGCCCTTACGGAAATTTTCTTTGCCTAGCAAATTCGCCAGCATGCGTACAATCTCTGCACCCTTCTCATAAATGGTCATGGTGTAAAAGTTAGAAATTTCAATATAGGATTCCGGGCGAATGGGGTGCGCCATGGGGCCAGCATCTTCCGCAAATTGTAAGGTGCGCAACAAGCTGACATCTTCAACACGCTTGACCGTGCGCGAACCCATATCTGCCGAAAATTCTGAATCGCGATAAACGGTAAAGCCTTCTTTTAAACTCAACTGAAACCAATCGCGACAGGTCACACGGTTACCCGTCCAGTTGTGGAAATACTCGTGAGCAACCACGCCTTCCACACGTTGAAAACCTGCATCGGTGGTGGTTTCGGGTTTAGCCAATACACAGGAGGTATTAAAGATATTTAAACCCTTGTTTTCCATAGCGCCCATATTGAAATCATCAACGGCGACAATCATGAAAATATCGAGATCGTATTCTCTGCCATAGACTTCTTCATCCCAACGCATGGAATTTTTTAGCGACGTCATGGCGTGATCGCATTTGTCTAAATCTTTTGGTTCTACATAGATTTTTAAAGTCACATCGCGCTTTGAGCAAGTAGTGAAGCTATCTTCTATGTGCGCGAGATCACCCGCCACTAACGCAAATAAATACGCGGGCTTTTTAAAGGGATCATGCCAGGTAGCAAAGTGTCGATTGTTATCTAATTCGCCCTGCCCGATTAAATTACCATTCGACAAAAGCACGGGGAATTTTTTATCGGCAACTACCGTAGTAGTGAATTCACTCATTACATCTGGTCGGTCAAGATAGTAAGTGATTTTGCGAAAGCCTTCTGCCTCACACTGGGTGCAGTACATTGTGCGGGATTTATACAAGCCTTCCAGCGAAGTATTTTTTTCAGGGTAAATCTTGGTAACGCTAGTTAGCAAAAACTGCGCAGGCGTATTTTTGATAGTTAAGGTTTCATTGCCAAACTCGTAGGCATCCTCAGAAAGACTATTGCCGTTAATTGCAATGGAAACCAACTCTAAATCTGCGCCATGCAATTTAAGCTGCGATACATTCTTAGCCGCTGGATTAGCACGCAAAGATAAATTAGAGGTAACTAGCGTGTAGCCATCGTAAATATCGACATGTAATTCAGTTTTGGTAATTAAATAATTGGGAACTGTATAGTCTTTTAGATAGATAGATTGTGGTTGCTGCTCAAAATTCGACATAGGTATTCCTTAATTAAATTAATTACTCAACCCACTTAATAGGTTTTTCTGTTTCAGGGTGATCATGTTCATGACTATCTTCATCACCACAAAATGTATGCGGCTCTGGCGGTATATAACCCGTGTGCTCTTCTGGTGGTAAATGCTTATGCTCATAGGCAATAACTGCCTGCATACACAGCTGACGCTGCTCTGCAGATAATTTATTACCATCTGGCCATTTACCAAGCTCTACCGCCGTTTTTAAATTTTGGTAAATATCGGGCGTAATGCTACTTAACAGCTTTTGTAAATCCATTGCGAAATCTCTTTAAACATTAAATTTTAAACTTTAGATGAAATGGGTTTAATGGTGATAAATGCATAAGCACAACCCGCCAGTAACCCACCTAAATGCGCCGCGTTAGCAACACCGCCACCAATAAGCGAATCCAGAACGCCAGTCATACATAGCACCAACCAAAGCAACATAAAACCTAACTCTGCAGGTTGCACTGCAGTCAACTTATTTGGCGCTAACTTATGGCTCACCATAATAAAACCCACTAGCGCATAAACCACACCGGATATGCCACCAAAGAACCCAGCGGGATGCCATAAAAACTGCGCAATATTTGATAGCGTTGCTGTTACAACAAAAAACAATACAAAATTCATTTTACCCAGTAGGAGTTCTAGCCGACGGCCTAAATCCCACACACCTAGGCTATTGAAAAAAATATGCATAAAGCTAAAGTGCAAAAAGGTAGGCGTTATCAATCGCCAAATTTCTCCAGTGTTTAAAAACTCTGACAAGGATATAACGCTAGGACTATAAACATCTTGAAAACTTAAATAACGTACGAATTGGCGTTGAGAATCAAATGAAACCAGCAATGCACCAAGGATGCACAATACAATCAATACAGACGTAACCGGTACAATTTTTACTTGTTGAAAAAAAGAAGGGACTTGCTGCTCATGAATATCAGTAGTATCTGGCGCTGTTTCAGTTTCATTATGCTGAAGAATTAATGTGCCCCGCTCAAGTTCATGTAACAGCTGCGCTATTGGCCCCACCAATCTCGGGTCTGCGGTCGCTATAACCTGCTCACCCGCCTCCTCATAAATGCGGTGTACTATTTTGCACTCGCTCAAATAGCCCGCAATGTGGGTGAGATCTTTTTCAAGCGGAAACTTTTTAACAACAATCCAATTCACAATATTCTCATAATGGCTGGGGATTAGGGATCCACGTATTCCCATACAAACTTTTTAGAATCTAGTTGTTGCTCACCATCCATTCTATAAGCGACTAAACGACCGTATTTTACCGCACTATAATCCAAACAAGCGATATTATGCGTAATGGGTTGCGGGTGACCTTTAAGCCAATAGTGCCCGACAAATAAGGGGGGCTGATCTAAACCATAACGCACCATTTGTGCGCGATGCTCGTGTGATATAGGTAACGAAGCAATTTCTGCAGGAATAGGATCTGGCTGAAATAGTAAATCACCATAGGTTTGCGCATGTTGCGCCCAAAACTTAGTACGAAAGGTGCTGCGCACATGGCCTTCTTGTGTTACAACCTTTAACCCTTCGGGTAATGGGAATACAACCCCGCGCGTTAACAATTGAATCGTATCGGCAGCCTTTGTGTGAATGTGCGCGCTTTGATGCAAAAAATCCTCATCGAAATGACCATCGCCAAACACTTCTTTGTGTTGCGCAATAACAGCATGATCCCAACAGGCATGAACCACTCGAAATGCATTGCCGTTTTTCGCTGATCCGAATTCCATGAATAAAGGTAGCGTTCTAAACCACCGCAACATTTCTTTCCAATCATCCGGGTAGCGAGCAAATTGCTCAAGTGTTTCTGCAATCAGAAGTGAATTTGCGGTTGTATGCGGGCGTAAATATTCAAATGAATTAGTCTGCAGATTTTTAAATTGCGTGCAGTAAGTTAATGCGTTGTGCTCGTGATTGCCCAGCACCATATGCGCACTACCCTTTTGTACCATACTATGAACCAACAACAAGGCTTCGCGAATATGGGGACCGCGATCAACAATATCGCCTAAAAAAATAATGCGTCTTTTGGGATGTTGATAAACACCCTGTAATTTTCTGTAGCCTAATTTTTGTAATAATCGCTCTAAAGTAATTGCACAACCATGCACATCACCAATGAGGTCATAACCCTCAACAGGCGGCAACTCAGAATCCGGCAACAAAAAATTTACCATAAAAAATTAATCATTTAACAGATGCCCACCCCAACCTAATTTGGTACGGCAGCGTTCATAAAAATTATATTCAGCTGGGTGCAAAAGCTTTAACAGATCCGGTTTTTTACGAATATGAATTTCATCGCCCATGGTCATTTCAAAATGGTTGTGGCCATCGCAAGAAATCATAGGAATCGCGCGGCTGTGCTCACCCACACGAATCATAATATGACTATCGCCCGCAACAACTATGGGACGACTGCTGAGCGTATGAGGATTCATGGGCACCAAGGCAATTGCATCTAACTTAGGATGCAACAATGGGCCGCCACCACTCAATGAATAAGCCGTTGAACCCGTAGGCGTTGAAACAATAATACCGTCAGACGATTGCGTAGTTACAAAATAACCATCTACATAAATTTCATATTGCAACATATGAACAAATTGACCAGGGTGAAGTACAACTTCATTTAGCGCTTCACCCGTTGCAATCGTTTCACCCAAATGTTTTATTGACATATCCAACAGAAAACGTTCTTCCAAAGTGAAATTGCCAGATAAAACTTCATCGACTTTAATCTCAATATCTTCGGGCATGATGTCAGTTAAAAACCCCAAGCGCCCACGGTTAACGCCGAGCAATGGCACATTGTGTTTTGCCAGCGCACGCGCACCACGCAACAAGCTGCCATCGCCGCCCACCACAATCACCAAATCGCACAGCGCCCCCATTTCATCCACACTCACAATTTTTTGCGCGGCTTGAAACATAGGGTCATCGATTAATAAACCGGCGGTTTCTTGTTCTAAAACAAAGTCCACACCGCGTTTTTGTAAAAAACTGATAAGCCGCTTAAGTGAATAAGTTGCGCGTTCATTGTGAAGGTGGCCTATAAGGCCAATTACGGAGAAGTAAGTCATCATTTCTCACACAGAGTTGATTATTAGAATTGCCCGCAGCAACGGGGGATTTTGGATTATTATAGCCCTAAGAGCGCCATTACACCCAATAAACACTCAATGGAACTGCCGATGAAATACTCCTTGATACTGGCTAGCCTCTTGGCGTGCATAACCAGCTGTGGCGATAAACACAACTCACAAGCGCTGGGCACACTAGAACGTGACCGGATTGTACTAAAAGCCACAGTGGCAGAAACTATAATCGCAACCCCCATTAAAGAGGGAAGCCCCGTTAAAACTGGGGATCTAATCGTTCAATTAGACGATACTCAAGCACGCAACAATCTCGCCAAAGCACAAGCGAAACTGATTAACGCGCAAGCAAACCAGACCAAACTACGCCATGGCGCACGAGCTGAAGATATAGAATCAAGCCGCGCACAACTGGATGGCGCACAAGCACAATTGATGCAATCAGAAGCAAATTTTAATCGACTTGCAACACTCTTCAAACAAAAAATGATAGGCCAAGCCGATTTGGATAAAGCACGCAGCGCAAAAGATTCCGCCCAAGCGGATGTTCGCCGCACCACACAAAATCTCTTAGCGCTCACCAATGGTACTCGCCCTGAAGACTTAACAATTGGCGACGCACAAGTTGCAGAAGCCGAAGCCGCTGTACACATTGAACAGTACCAACTAAGCCAATTAAGTATTCAAGCAACGCGCGATGGTGTTTTAGATCGACTTCCAAAATATTTGGGTGAACGCACCAACATTAATGACCCCGTTGCAATTTTATTAGCGGGTACAGCGCCCTATGCGCGCGTTTATATTCTTGAACCTGCACGAGCCAAGTTACAGATTGGCGACATGTTAAATGTGCATGTGGATGGTTACGAAAAAACTTTTGACGGGAAATTACGCTGGGTTTCACAAGACCCCGCCTTCACACCTTACTACGGATTAAATTCTCGCGACCGCGCACTCTTAATGTATTTAGCCGAAATTGATTTGCCCGAAAGTGCAAAAGATTTACCCAGTGGCTTACCCGTTCAAGTGGATATACCTGCAAAAAATGATACAACCACGAGCAAATCGCAATGACTAAAATTGCGATTAAAACTCAAGGTTTAACCCATCGCTTTGGTGATTTTACGGCGGTGGATAATTTGAGTTTATCCATTCCAGAAAAAACCATTTATGGTTTTTTAGGCCCCAATGGTTGTGGCAAATCCACCAGCATGCGTTTGATTACCGGGCTGCTGACACCTACGAGTGGAAAAATTCGTGTACTGGGAATGGATATTCCAAAGCAAACAGAAGAACTTCGTTTGCGGATTGGCTATATGACACAAAAATTTTCACTCTATGAAGATTTAAGTGTAATTGAAAACTTACGCTTTATTGCACAGATTTATAATTTAGACCCGCATGTCAGCAAGCAGCGCATTAATGAGCAACTTGCGGCTTACGAATTAAACGAACGCAGTTCGCGCTTAGCAGGTAGCTTAAGTGGCGGGCAGCGTCAACGCCTCGCCCTCGCCTGCGCCACCCTACACAAACCTGAACTTTTAATTCTTGATGAACCCACTTCTGCGGTAGACCCTGAGAATCGCCGCGATTTTTGGGAAAAACTATTTGATCTCTGCGATCAAGGCACCACAATTTTAGTTTCCACCCATTACATGGATGAAGCAGAACGCTGCCATGGCATTGCGATTTTAGAAAGTGGCGTTAAGCGTGCAGATGGCTCACCCGCACAACTTATGAAAGAATTAAGCGCACAGGTAATTGAAATTGGGGGCGATAATTTACGACAACTCAAGCAACAATTAATTGCACACCCCGATATTATTTCTGCAGCACAACAAGGCACACATTTGCGGATACTGATCAAAGAAGCTATTGCTCAACCGCAACTATGGTTACAGCAAATATTTGCAGAGTCTATGCAAGGCCGCGATTTAACATTGGTGCGCCCCAGCCTTGAAGATGTATTTGTGCATTGCACTGGCCAGGGCCGTCAATAATGAGCAGCGCAGCTATCAGTATTCACAATTCACTACAGCGAATCTACGCCATTATGGTGAAGGAGCTGCGACAATTATCGCGCGACCGCCCCACTTTCGGCATGATTGTGATGATCCCTTTAATTCAACTTTTGCTATTTGGTTTTGCAATTAATACAAATGTTCGCAACTTACCCGTAGCACTGGTTGATCAAAGCAACAGCGAAATAGCGCGCACCTTAGTCGCGGATTTAACAGCATCGCAAGTGGTTAATTTTATTCAACAGTATCCAACACCCACTGAAGCCGCCAGTGCATTAACACGCGGAGAAGTTCGCGCAGCGCTGATTATTCCTAAAGATATTGCACAGCGTTTAAATGATGAGCGACCTATAGCGCAGTGGCTGATAGATGGTTCAGACACCATGGTGGGTAACGCTATTTTTGCATTAAAAAACATGCCGCTCACTACACTCAACTCGCGCGCTTTGGCAGGTAACTACAATCCAACAAAATCCACTTTTGAGATGACCTTGTTTTACAACCCCGAACGCCGCTCTGCGATTAATATTGTGCCGGGGCTGGTGGGGATTATTTTAACCATGACCATGGTGCTGTTTACCTCAGCCGCATTAGTGCGCGAACGCGAGCGCGGAAATTTGGAATTGTTAATCACAACTCCGGTAAAACCTATGGAGTTGATGATTGGAAAAATTGTGCCCTATGTATTTGTCGGCCTAATTCAAATGGTTATTATTTTAGGACTAGGCCATTTAATTTTTGATGTACCTATCAACGGCAGACTGGATCAACTGCTACTTGCCGCACTGGTATTTATTAGCGCGAGCCTAACGCTTGGAATGCTGATTTCCACCATCGCAAAAACCCAATTGCAAGCCATGCAGCTCACGGTATTTTTACTTATTCCTTCCATCTTATTGTCGGGCTTTATGTTCCCCTATGAAGGCATGCCAAAGCTGGCGCAATGGATTGCAGAGGTCCTGCCTGCCACCCATTTTATTCGACTGATTCGCGGAATAGTTTTACGCGCAGGAACCCTTATGGATTTATGGCCAGATTTACTCTGGCTGGCAAGTTTCACGGTTATAGGCTTGCTTGTAGCTGCGAAACGGTTTAAAAAGCGGTTAGATTAATCATCGGCATAACAAAGGAAATCATCATGAAAGCAGATAATATTTTACAAACCATTGGCAATACACCCCATGTGCGCATCAACAATTTATTCCGTAGCGACATTGAAGTCTGGATGAAGATTGAACGTTTTAATCCGGGCAGCAGCATTAAAGACCGTATCGCCCTTGCTATGATTGAAGATGCTGAAGCCAAAGGCTTGATCAAACACGATACAGTAATTATTGAACCGACGTCCGGCAACACTGGGATTGGGCTTGCGCTGGTATGCGCCGTTAAAGGTTATCGCTTAATTTTAACTATGCCTGAATCTATGACAGTTGAGCGCCGTAAAGCGATGAAAGCCTATGGGGCAGAATTAGTTTTAACACCGAAAGAACTCGGCATGGGCGGCGCCATTGCCAAAGCAACCGAACTTGCCGCCGAACATGCCCACGCTTGGATACCACAACAATTTAATAACTTGGCTAACGCCGAAATTCATCGCAATACTACCGCACAAGAAATTCTAGTCGACTTCCCCGAAGGCATTGATTATATGATTACCGGTGTAGGTACTGGCGGCCATATTACGGGCTGCAGCGAAGTGTTAAAACGTCAATTCCCCAACTTAAAAACACTTGCCGTTGAGCCTGCAAAGTCACCTGTTATTAGCGGTGGCGAAAAAGGCCCGCATAGAATTCAGGGAATCGGGGCCGGTTTTATTCCACAAGTACTGAATAGAGCCACACTCGACGGCACTGTTCTAGTCAGCGAGGAAGATTCGTTTGAAATGGCGCGCCAATGTGCGTTAAAAGAAGGGATTTTTGTAGGAATTTCTTCTGGTGCTACCCTTGCCGCTGTTGCACAAAAACAAGCCGAAATGCCCGCCGGTAGCCGAGTCATTATTTTCAGTTACGATACTGGCGAGCGATATTTATCGATTGAAGATTTATTTTAACTCTCTATCGGATGCAAGCGCAGAGCCGTTTTTTTGGCCACTCGTTAAAGCGGTTCTCGATAGCACTTCCGCACAAGCCAAAGAACACATAAATGATGGGAGTTTTGGTTAGCAGAAAACATTACAAGAAAAGATCGGGACAAAAATTTCGGACAATAAAAAAGGCGCTCTTAAGCGCCTGTTTTATTGGGGAATTTGGTAGGACTATCCGGACTCGAACCGGAGACCCCCACCATGTCAAGGTGGTGCTCTAACCAACTGAGCTATAGTCCTATTACGAAGGCGCGCACTTTACCAGTTGCATCTAGCCCAATCAAGCAGGGATAATCAATTTCTCGCAATAACCCCCCCTGAGTTCAGCATGAGAATTGCAGTTACCGGTGCCAATGGTTTTATTGGACAAGAACTTTGCCCCTATCTACAAGCGCAGCTAAAGGCAGACATAGTCACCTTAACACGTACCCCATTGGTAATCGGCAATAAAGCCCTCAGCTTCTCAGCAAGCGATGAGCAATTAATCAGCACCCTTAGCCAAGTTGACTGCCTAATTCATTTAGCCGCTAAAGCGCACAGCAATGCCACCGCAGCCGAGCTTGAGCGCGACAATCTCATATTAAGCGAGCGCGTTGCAAGACTGGCTATTGCCGCAAAGATTCCACGAGTCATCTATATAAGCAGCATTAAAGTAAATGGCGATAGCACCCAGGGTCGCAGCCCTTTCATTGCAGACGAAACACCTCTACCTGACGATGACTATGGGCGCTCAAAATTAGCCAGCGAACTCATCTTAAAAAAACACCTTACAAATAACTCAACAGAACTAGTAATTATTCGCCCTCCTTTAGTTTATGGTTCCAACAACAAAGGCAATTTAAAATCATTAGAAAAGCTCATTCGCTTAGGCTTACCATTACCTTTTGCAAACCTAAACAATCAGCGCGATTTAGTTTCGATTGAAAACTTGTGTGCACTTATTTCTTTAACAGTTGCGCATCCCAATGCAGCCAACGAAACCTTTTTAGTGAGCGATGGCATTTCACGCAGCACAAAAGAAATCGTTCAATTACTCGCCAAGAATCAACACAAACAAATAAGGTTTTTTAAAATGCCAGATTGGGTATTCGCTCTACTAACAAAATATAAACCGCAAATAAGTGAGCGTTTAACGGGTAATTTACAGGTAGATATCACCAAAACTCGATCTCTTCTAGACTGGAGCCCTGTTAACTAATGGGCACGCTTATCGGCTTATTCATTCTTTTATTTGCGTGCAGCTACCTATTAACGCAAGGTTTGATTCATTACGCACATAAAAAGCAGCTACTCGATGTTGCTAATCATCGCAGCTCCCATACACAAGCCACCCCAAGAATCGGGGGACTAGGTTTTGTATTACTCATCAGTTTGCTTGTAGCGAGTTACGCAGTATTTATTAATAACCTATCCACTGCCGCTATTCTCATTTTTATTCTTGCCCCTGCACTGATTGTTGCTGTAACAGGATTACTTGATGATGTATTAAACCTTAGTCAGCGCGTTCGTTTCGTGTTGTACTTTTTGAGTTCGCTACTTGCGCTTGGCAACTTTAGCTCGCTATCTGCACAACCTTTATGGTTGCTGTTAAGCGGTGGATTAATCTTAGGTCTGAACCTTACTTGGCTAATCAATCTGTTTAATTTTATGGATGGAATTGATGGTATTGCTGCGAGCGAAAGTCTATTTGTACTTACCGTACTCTCGTTTTTTGCCTATCAAGCTAGCGATGCCGATTTGCATCACCTACTTATACTCAGTACGGCGCCAATAATTGGTTTTTTACTGCTTAATTGGCAACCAGCACGTATTTTTATGGGCGATATTGGCAGTACTTTTTTAGGCGCATTTATTGGTTGCCTGTGTTTTTACATGATTAATGTAAAAATCATCACCGTTTACTCCGTGATTATTTTACTAGCCGCCTTTATGGTAGACGCCACTTGGACACTTTCTTACCGTTTAGCCACAGGACAAAAATGGTATCAAGCCCATCGCAGCCACCACTATCAAATTCTTGCACGTAAACTTGGCTCTCATAGCAAGGTTACCAGCCTATATGCCCTTATCAATGTTGGCTGGTTATTGCCGTTTGCCATTGCCGCCCATCACTATCAACAACACGCATTACTCATTACAACAATTTCTTTATTACCTTTGATATTACAGTGCTTTATAATCGGCGCTGGCAAACACGACCACAACTAGCACAATGATGCAGTTCACAGGCAACACCAAGCCCCAAAGAAGATGCTCATATGAATAGCTTGCTCGCTAAATTTCTGAATGCACCTCGCCCCATAAAACGCGCTATTAGTGTCACATATGACATTCTGGCAATATCCGTATCTTTTTATCTAGCCTACGTCCTACGCTTGAGTCAGCTAGAATTTCACTTCAGCCTACAAGAAGTTCTCTGCCTATTAACAACTATTGTTATTTCTATAGCACTCTTTATCCGCATGGGGTTGTATAGGGCTATATTGCGCTATATTCCACCACAAGCAATTGTAACTATATTAATAGGCATTATTGCCTCCAGTTTTGCCATGATCGCCGCAGGGTTTTATCTTCATGCATTCTTGCCGCGCTCTGTTCCGGTTATTTATTCTTTTATCGCCTTATTTTTAATTGGTTTACCGCGCTTATTGTTCCGCAATTTACTCCAATTTTTTACGCCTAAGGGAAACGCAAACATTATTATTTATGGTGCTGGCGAATCCGGTCATTACTTAGCATCTCAACTCAATAAAAGCGTGCAATACAAAGCTGTAGCTTTTGTCGATGACAATGACAAATTACACAAAAGCAATTTACGTGGCATTAAAGTTTACAGCCCAAATGACTTACCCAATCTGATTAAAAAATATAAAGTCAGTAAAATATTATTAGCACTGGATACATCATCGCAGCAGCAGACTATAGATATTATCCGCAGGTTAGAAAAGCTATCTGTACAAGTACAAGCAATTCCACCACTTAACGATTTAATTAATGGCGTTGCCCAGGTCGATGAATTTCGCTCAATTCAAATTGAAGAACTACTTGGCAGAGAACCCGTTGCACCCGCCAAATCCTTATTAGAAATTAATATCTCCCAAAAAGTGGTAATGGTAACCGGTGCAGGCGGATCTATTGGCTCTGAAATCTGTCGACAAGTTATCGCTCTCAAACCAAATGCTATTGTGTTATTCGAGCGTTGCGAATTTAACCTTTATAAAATAAATGACGAGCTTTCGGAGCTCATTAAAAATAATACGATAAAGCTGTACCCTATTCTCGGATCCATTAACAATGAAGCCCTGCTTGAAAATGTAATGAAGTCTTTTCAAGTCACAACACTTTACCACGCCGCTGCTTACAAGCATGTACCCTTAGTGGAATACAATATTTTGGAGGGGACCAACAATAATCTATTTGGCACTTATAAAACGGCTAAAGCTGCAATTGCGGCAAAGGTCGAAAATTTTGTGCTAATTTCATCCGACAAAGCAGTACGCCCCACCAACGTAATGGGCGCTACAAAGCGCCTAGCAGAGCTAACACTGCAAGCTTTGGCCACTCAAAATAGCGCTACCGTATTTAGTATGGTGCGTTTTGGCAATGTATTAGATTCATCCGGCAGTGTGGTTCCAAAATTTCGCGAACAAATTAAAAAAGGTGGGCCAATTACGGTTACACATCCCGACATTACACGTTACTTCATGACAATGGGTGAAGCCGCCCAATTAGTAATCCAAGCCGGTGCCATGGCGAAAGGCGGTGATGTATTTGTTTTAGAAATGGGCGAGCCAGTCAAAATTGTTGACCTCGCTGCCGAAATGGTGTTTTTATCGGGCCACACAATTAAATCACAAGCAAACCCTGAGGGCGACATCGAAATTAAATTCACTGGGCTAAGACCAGGCGAAAAGCTCTATGAAGAGTTGTTGGTCGGTGACAACTGTGAAGGAACTGAGCACCCCCGCATTATGCGCGCTCATGAACAAGCAATTTCAATTTTAGAATTGGAAGTTTATTTGGCAACATTGCAAAGACATATAGATGCATTCAACCACAAAGAAGTTTTCAACACACTTAAACAATCCTTTGTTGGGTTCAATACAGCATCCCCCAATACAGATGATTTACTGCACCACATTAACAATTCAAATGTAGTACAGCTAAAATCTAACAAACTCATCAACAACAAATGAATACTGAGAAAACTGAACACATATCACTAAGCGTAAGCTGCGTTGTTTATGATACCGACTACAATATTTTAGCAACAACAATCGAGTCCTTAGGTAATGCCGTTCAAGAGGCAATCAAACAAAATAAACTACATGACTTCTGTTTTTATTTGATCAACAACAACACCACATCAAACGCTTTTCAGCAGGCAAGCGCGCTTGCAGAAAGTCTTTTCAAAAAAGTTGAAATTCTTAACGGGCATGGAAACATTGGCTATGGCCGAGCGAATAATCTAGCCATCAAAAAGGCCCATTCCGATTTTCATCTCATCTTAAATCCAGATGTAAAAATTGATGTCGCAGCTTTATACGAAGGCATTAAATTTTTAGTGCAACATCCAGATGTGGATTTGGTCGCTCCTTCTGCTACAAACCACCTTGGAGAAAACGAATTACTTGCCAAGCGTATGCCAAACCCATTAATCATCATGTTGAGGGGGATAAACAACGCCACACTTAATAGGCTCTTCAAAAAGCAATTGGATTGGTACACTTATAAAGACAAACTTCCCGCGAAAGAGCCTCTCGAAATAGAACTTGCCAGTGGTTGTTTCATGCTTTGCAGAACTAAAACATTGAAAAAAATAAACGGCTTTTCGCCAGAATATTTTTTGTATTTCGAAGACTTTGAACTATCAAGAAGAATGGCCAAAAAGATACTATTACCCAAAATGAAGATCGTTCATTTAGGTGGCAATACAGCCAAGAAGGGACTAAAACATATTAAATTATTTTTAAAATCGTATTTTATTTTTTTAAGGTCTAACAAGAAGAATAATTAACTATTTTGAATGCTTTCATTCACACGATCACGCATTTCTTTACCGGGCTTAAAGTGCGGAACGTATTTTCCTTCAAGAGTCACTGACTCTCCAGTTTTAGGATTACGACCGGTACGAGGAGCTCGATAGTGAAGAGAGAAGCTACCAAACCCACGTATTTCAATCCGCTCTCCAACAGCCAGAATATCTGACATATAGTCCAAGAGGAGCTTTACAGCAAGCTCTACATCTTTTACTGGTAACTGATTTTGCTTTTCAGAAATGTATTCAATAAGTTCAGATTTTGTCATGACCTATACTCTAGTTAGATAGTGGCAAGCAAAATTTTCTGCAATCCTTTTCCAATTTAATTGAAAAACAGTAGAACTCAAGATGCAGTATTTAAAACGCTATAAACTCTTTATGAAACCGAAGTATTGATCAATCGTTCTTGCATAAATATAAAGTTTATACGGGTTTAAAAACTGTGGCAAAAACAACAACAGCTAGACCAAGTCTAGCTGTTGTTTTGCAAAATTATTCTTTATTTTGCATTTGCGCTTTGATCAAGTCGCCCAAAGTAGCTGGTGCTGCTTGCTCGGTTTGCTTGGTGCTGTGATCTTTCAATGCTGACTTTTCTTCCTCAACATCCTTAGACTTCACAGACAAGCTGATACCACGATTTTTGCGATCTACTGCAATGATCTTAGCTTCAACTTCATCACCCACTTTCAGCAGATTACGTGCATCTTCAACTTTTTCACGGCTTAATTCAGATGCTTTTAATACTGCTTCTACATCTGGAGCCAAAGTGATGATGGCAGCCTTAGCTTCTACTTCTTTAACGATACCTTTAACAACAGCGCCTTTATCGTTCACAGAAACGTATTCTGAGAATGGATCAGCTTCAAGTTGTTTGATGCCTAAAGAAATACGCTCACGCTCTGGGTCGATTGCCAATACAACGGTTTCCAACTCATCGCCTTTCTTGTATTTACGAACGGCTTCTTCGCCAGCTTCGTGCCAAGAAATGTCAGACAAGTGAACCAAACCATCAATACCACCATCCAGACCGATGAAGATACCGAAGTCAGTGATTGATTTGATTTTACCGCTGATCTTGTCGCCTTTAGCGCAAGTACGAGCAAATGCATCCCATGGGTTTTCTTGACATTGTTTCAAGCCAAGAGAAATACGACGACGCTCTTCGTCAATATCCAACACCATCACTTCGATTT
>CAZZEV010000017.1:0-20149 GCA_964653305.1 uncultured Cellvibrionaceae bacterium
ATTGGTGCCTACCAGCTCTACGGAATCCGTTCGTCATGGCTTTGCCAATGCCCCAGCCTTAGAGCCAGTGTTTGATTATTCTTACGATGCAGTGATGCGTTCGTTTGAATCCAGCTTGCAGCGTTTACAAACAGATTACATCGATATTTTGTTGGCGCACGATCTCGGCCCACTGACGCACGGTGATCAGCATCCAACCCGCGTTCGCGAATTGATGGATGGTGGTTATCGTGCAATGAACGAGCTGCGCGCTTCAGGTGTGGTTAAAGCAATCGGGCTTGGCACTAACGAGTGGCAAGTCTGCGAAGAAGCATTGGCGCATGGCGATTTTGATGGTTTTTTACTGGCAGGCCGTTATACCTTGCTGGAACAAAGTGCTTGCGAATCTTTTTTGCCGCTCTGCGCCGCGCGCGGTGCATCGGTGATTTTAGGTGGCCCCTTTAATTCCGGTATTTTGGCTTCTGGAGTAAGTGGCTCAGGGCCTTTTTATTACAACTACGATGCCGCACCGCAAAATATTATTCAGCAAGTTGCACGTTTAGAAACAATTTGTGCGCAATTTGAAATTCCTTTAGCCGCTGCTGCGTTGCAGTTTCCAAGTGCGCACCCGCAAATTTGTTCAGTAATTGCGGGCTTGGCTTCGCCTGCGCAAGTTGAACAAGCAATCAAATGGATGCAATACAGTATTCCAGCAGAGTTTTGGTTGTGTTTGCACGACCGGGGTTTGTTGCATCCCGATGCGCCAATTCCTAATTAGTAGATTTTTTCTCGTTTTTTTATTTCTCATTGAGTTTGTAGATGACCAATACAAAAAAAATTGCACAGGCAATCCTGCTGCATCCCAAGGATAATATTTTGGTTTGCGTTGCACATATTTATACGGGCGATGAAATTCTTATTGATGGGCAAGTGGTCAGTGTGCAAAAAGACATTGAAGTCGGCCATAAGCTTGCGCGTCACGCATTGGCCGTTGGCGATAAAGTTTATCGGTACGGCGCACCTATTGGTTCTATGACCCAAGCTGCCGGTATGGGTGAGCATGTGCATATGCACAATATGCAAAGTGATTACATTCCCAGTCATACCCGTACACGTCAAAACAAAGATCGGAGTGAAACCTAATCATGGCCAACACTATTCAATTTAAAGGCTATGGTCGACAAGATGGCCGCAAGGGAATTCGCAACGTGATTGTGGTTGCCTATTTGGTGGAATGTGCGCACCACGTTACCCGCCGAATTGTTAACCTGGTGGATGATATAGATGTGCAGCTGATTGGTTTCCCTGGCTGTTATCCCAATCAATACGCTTACGACATGATGCGCGCAGTTTCAACGCATCCCAATGTGGGTGGCGCTTTATTGATTTCGCTAGGCTGTGAAAGTATGAACCGCGATAAGCTGTTAGCAGAAATTCGTGCCAGCGGTCGCCCCGCAGAATTATTAGTCATTCAAGAAGCGGGTGGAACTAAATCTACTATTGAAGCTGGCGTTGCTGCTATTGCACGCATTAAAGCGGAAGCAGACAAAGCGCCGCGAGTACCAATGGATTTAAGTGAATTAATTGTAGGAACTATTTGTGGTGGTTCTGATGGCACCAGTGGCATTAGCGCAAACCCGGCAGTAGGCCGTTGCTTCGATGCCTTAGTTGAAGCCAATGCCATCTGTATTTTTGAGGAAACGGGTGAGCTTATCGGTTGCGAAACTATTATGGCGGATCGCGCGGTGACACCGGAACTCGGTGTGGAAATTGAAGCTTGTGTTGCTAAAGCAGAAAATTATTATCGCATTATGGGTTTTGGCAGTTTTGCACCGGGTAATGCAGATGGTGGTTTAACCACTATGGAAGAAAAATCCATGGGCGCTTATTCAAAATCTGGCTCGTCGCCTATTAGTGGTTTAATTAAACCCGGTGATATTCCGCCAACTGGTGGGCTATATTTGTTAGACGTAGTGCCCGATGGCGAACCGCGTTTCGGCTTCCCGAATATTTCTGACAACGCCGAAATTATCGAGTTAATTGCCTGCGGTTCGCATGTGATTTTATTTACTACGGGGCGTGGCTCAGTGGTTGGTTCCGCTATTTCTCCCGTTATTAAAGTCTGTGCGAATCCAGAAACCTATCGCCGCTTAAGCGAAGATATGGATGTAAACGCTGGCCGAATTTTAGAGGGCGAAGCAACGCTGGATGAAGTGGGCGAAGAGATTTTACAAAACGTTATTGATGTGGCTTCAGGCAAGCGCAGTGTGTCAGAAGAGTTGGGGCATCAAGAATTTATTTTGACCTATAAATCCTTTGAACCCATTGGCCCGAGTTGTTTGCCGGTTAGATTGGTAGGGTAGTTTTTTGTAAGGCCGTAAAGCAGCCTTTAATCTTTTGAAAACGCATAAATACATCCATGTAGCTCCCTCACGTCGTCCCTGACGTGAGGGTTTCAAAAAATTAAAGGCTGCTTTACTCAGTGCCAAGCGAATAGTATTTATTGAGTAGGGAGTCATCCTCGCGCAGCGGGGATCCAGCTTTTAGTTTTTGCTTTAACTATTTTTCCGATTTCAAAAGCAAGAGCTGGATCCCCGCTACGCGAGGATGACGATGAAAAATTAAGAAGAAACGATTGAACTCGTAATCTCGTTTTAAAACGGTAACAAGCATGAAACGTCTAGAAGGTAAAACCGCAGTAATCACCGCCGCCGCGCAAGGCATTGGCCGCGCTAGCGCCGAACTTTTTGCAGCACAAGGTGCGCGCGTTATAGCAACCGATATTAATATCGATGCATTAAAAAATATCGTCGGTTGCGAAACCCGCAAGCTAGATGTTTTAAAGTCAGATGAGGTTTCAGCGCTCGCACAAGAAATTGGCACTATAGATGTTTTATTTAACTGTGCAGGCTATGTACACAACGGTACTATTTTAGAGTGCGAAGAAACAGACTGGAATTTTTCCGTAGATTTAAACGTAACATCTATGTACCGTATGATTCGCGCATTCCTACCGGGTATGATTGCTAACGGTGGTGGTTCAATTGTAAATATGTCATCCGTGGCAAGTTCTATTAAAGGCGTTCCCAACCGATTCGCTTACGGTATGACCAAAGCAGCGGTGATTGGCATGACTAAAGCCGTAGCGGCAGATTTCGTAGCTCAAGGTGTGCGGTGTAATGCCATTTGCCCCGGCACAGTTCAAACGCCATCGCTTGAACAACGTTTGCATGCAACTGGCGATTATGAAGCAGCCTATAAAAGCTTTGTAACACGTCAACCTATGGGACGTTTAGGCAGTGCTTTAGAAATGGCACAGCTCGCACTTTATTTAGCGAGCGACGAATCTTCATTTACCACGGGCACTATTAATATTATTGATGGTGGGTGGACTAATTAATTTTATTGCTAAAAAATATTCAGAAATTGTTGAGAGAAAAAAATGAAACTACTGAGATACGGTTTGCCTGGCCAAGAGCGTCCGGGGATTTTAGATTCAGATGGTAATGTGCGCGATTTATCTGGCGTAATTCCAGATGTTAACGGTGTAGCGCTTTCAGACGAAAGCCTTAAAAAAATTGCCGTATTAGATATAAATTCATTGCCGCTGGTTGCAGATCCTGTGCGCTTCGGCGCCTGTGTAAATAACGTGGGTAAATTTATTTGCATTGGCTTGAATTATGCCGATCACGCGGCAGAGTCTGGAGTTGCAGTGCCTTCAGAACCAGTGGTATTTATGAAAGCCACCAGTGCAATCACTGGTCCCAATGACAATGTGATTAAACCACGTAACTCCACCAAGTTGGATTGGGAGGTAGAGTTGGGCATTGTTATGGGTAAGCATGCAAGCTATGTTTCAGAAGTTGACGCAATGAATCATATTGCAGGTTACTGCGTGATTAACGATGTATCAGAACGGAACTTTCAATTAGAGCGCCCGGGTGGACAGTGGGATAAGGGTAAGGGTTGCGATAGCTTTGGTCCTATAGGTCCGTATTTAGTCACTAAAGATGAAGTGCCAGATCCGCTGAATTTAAATTTGTGGCTAAAGGTAAACGGTAAAACTTTTCAAAACGGTTCTACCAATAAAATGGTATTTGGCCCCGCATTCTTGGTGCACTACCTCAGTCAATTTATGAGCTTACAACCGGGCGATGTTATTAGTACGGGTACGCCCCCGGGCGTAGGTCTTGGCCAAAAACCGCCGTTGTATTTAAACGAAGGTGATATTATTGAGCTGGGCATTGAAGGTATGGGTACACAAAGGCAAGTTGTAGTTCAGGCCTAGATTACATTTTTTCAACAATTCCCGCATCGCGGGAATTTTGCCTTTTAATGGTCTTAAAAATTGATAAAAATAACGGGAAATTAAATCATGCTTAAAAAATCCTTTTTAATGAATTCGGTCTTTATTGGGTGTGCAAGCTTGGTTTTAGTTGCATGTAATCACTCAAGTCAAAAAACACCAGAAGGGAAATCAGTAAAGGCAAGTTCTGCTTCCGCACCAGCACAGGGTTTAAGTTTTTATTCTGGTCAGCCTAATTCAAATATTCGCATCCTTATCGAAAGCCCCGTTGCGCAGCAAGTGCTTGAGGGTACGCAGGCGCAAGTGCCTAAAGTGGCTGGATCTTCTGCACCCAATGCGGATGTCTCTGTTGTGAAATCTGATAAAAGCGTAAGCGGTGATGCTTTAACCTTTGCTTGGAAAGATTCATGGCGTGCAGCGTTGAATTTTGAAACAACTGCGCCACTTAATCTCACGGATTATATGGCTGCAGGAATTGTTGAATTTGATTTGAATGTGATTGAGCTTGCGAAAGGTGGTTTGGCATTCAAGTCAAAGTGTGCGGGTAATTCGTGTGAACGTAAAATCCCTTATTTGCTAGAAGGCCGTAAGTTGATCGGAAAAGGCTGGCAGCACCTTAGTGTGCCCTTGAAATGTTTTATTCGTGAAGGCGATAATTTCTCTGCAGTGAGTTTACCTTTTTCATTTGAAGTTGGCGGGGAAGGTAAGATCGCTGTGGCTAATGTGAACTTTGCAAAGACTGGCACAGCGACTATTTCTTGCCCTGATTATAAAACCCTGTCGGTAACGCCCGATTTGTTAAATGAATGGTGGTCGGTAAGTTGGTGGATGCCGCGTCATTTACAAAAATTAGAAGAAGTCAAAGCCAAAAAAAATGCGCAAGTTATTTTTATCGGTGACTCAATTACTCAAGGATGGGAGAACGACGGCTTTAATGTATGGAATCACAACTACGCAAAATACAACGCTGTCGCTTTAGGTTTTGGAGGTGATCGTACAGAAAATGTTTTATGGCGTTTGCAACAGGGTGAGGTGGATGGCTTAAATCCTAAAGTTGCAGTGCTTATGTTTGGCACTAACAATACTGGACATCGTCAGGAAGACCCAAAGACAACCGCTGCAGGTATTAAACGCAATCTAGAAGAATTGCAACAGCGCTTGCCCAACACCAAAATTTTATTGTTGGCAGTTTTTCCGCGCGATGAAAAACCCGATGGTGAGTTGCGCCAAATTAATAGCGGTGTGAACGCGATTATTTCTGGTTTTGCGGATAATAAAAAAATCTTCTTTCTTGATATCAATCAAGCCTTCTTAGATGTTAATGGCACTTTATCCAAAACCATCATGCCTGATTTGTTGCATCCTAACGAACAAGGTTATGAAATCTGGGCTAAGGCTATGGGGCCGACATTAGACAAACTGCTAAAAAAATAGGTTGCCGCGTTGAGTAATCTTGCGGGCATTGTAATTTGAATATTTGCGTTGAAACCTAATCGCCCAGCCTAAGAAACTGGGCGATTTTTTATATCTAGAGATAATGCCAAGCTTAAACAGTTGCACTTCACTAGATTAGTGACCTGCGGGCACTATCTATTAAAGAATTCATGGTGGTAGAAACTAAAAATATGGGCTTTTAATCTCACTTTGTGTGAGTCATTTAATTTGTAAAAGGCAAACGAGAGTCACATGAGTTTAAAATTTAAGCAGCTGATAGCTTACTTGACGATCATCGTTACCCCTGAAATATGGGCAAGCGCTACCGATACTCAAACCCAATTCCTGAGTGGAGTCGATAAAGACAATACCGTGTTGTGGGATTTCAAATTAAATGCCGGGCGCAATAGCGGCGAATGGAAAAAAATTCCTGTTCCTTCCAATTGGGAGACGAAAGGTTTCGGCACCTATCGCTATTGGAACGATTGGCAAAAAGACCCTGTGCCGGATACCGAAGGTTTGTATCGCACGCATTTCAGATTGCCAGCAGATTGGAATAATAAACAAATCCAAATTGTGTTCGGCGGGGTAATGACCGATACCCAGGTCACGCTAAATGACAAGCCGATTGGAAAGATCCACCAAGGCGGTTTCTACGAATTCCGCTACGATATTTCTGCCGCAGTGAATCTTACTGGCGATAATTTTTTAGAGGTAAAAGTTAATCGCTACTCTGCCGATGAATCCATTAATCGCGCTGAGCGCAGTGCAGATTTTTGGTTGTTTAGCGGCATCTATCGCCCAGTGTGGTTAGAGGCCAAGCCGCTCGATAATATTGATCGCGTTGCGATTAATGCCAAACATACCGGTGAATTCTCTGCTGAAGTGAATTTACATCGCACTGAAAAGTTGGCTAATAAAATAGTTGCACAGCTGACAACTCTAGACGGTAAAAAAATCGGTAAACCCATTGTTAAAACTATCGCTGCCGATCAAACCACAATCCAGCTACAACAAAAATTTGAGAAGTTAATTCCTTGGTCGGCGGAGAATCCCCAACGCTACCGAATGGAGTTTGAGCTTGTTGCTAATAATAAAACCTTGCATAGTATTAACCAAATTATTGGTTTCCGCACAGTTGAACTGCGCAAGGGCGATGGTTTGTATGTCAACAATGTAAAAGTGCGTTTGAAAGGTTCCAATCGCCACAGCATTTGGCCAACTTCTGGCCGCACCACTAGCAAGGCGCTGAGTTATCAAGATGCGCGTTTGATGAAAGAAATGAACATGAATGCGGTGCGTATGGCGCACTATCCACCCGACCCACATTTTTTAGAAGTGGCAGATGAAGTGGGTTTATATGTAATGGATGAATTAACGGGTTGGCAACAAGCTTACAGCGCTCAAGCCGGTGAGCCTCTGGTAAAAGAATTAATTGAGCGCGACCATAATCATCCTTCAATAATTATGTGGGCCAATGGTAACGAAGGCGGTTGGAATACAGAGTTGGATGATGACTTTGCGCGCTGGGATATTCAGGCGCGCCCAGTAGTTCACCCGTGGGGATTATTTGGCGGTATTAACACTGCACATTACGAACCTTTAAATTGCTGCCCTGGCCGCTTTTTTGATGGTGAAGATGTGTTTATGCCCACTGAATTTTTGCATGCGTTGTACGATGGCGGTGCAGGTGCTGGCTTAAATGATTGGTGGAATAAAATGTTGGCAAATCCACTTAATGCCGGTGGTTTTATTTGGGCCTTTGCCGATGAAGGCATAGTACGCGATGATCAAAATGGCAAAATTGATGTTGCGGGTAACCGCGCACCCGACGGCATAGTGGGGCCTTATCGCGAAAAAGAAGGCAGTTTTTTTGCGATAAAAGAAATTTGGTCGCCGGTGTACTTTCCACTCTCGGAGCAAGAGCAGTTACCTGCGAGTTTTAATGGCAGCCTGTGGGTAGAAAACCGCTATGAATTTACCAATCTCAATCAACTGAGTTATAGCTGGAAGTTAATGCGCTTTGCTACACCGGGTTTAGCTGATTCAGCTGTGCTTAATCAGGGCGATTTTAAATCACCTTCAATCAATCCCGGTGAGCGTGGCCGCTTACAAATTAATTTACCGCATGATTGGCGTGATGCAGATGGATTTTATTTGACGGCGAAAAATCCGCAGGGCGAAGAAATTTATACCTGGTCGTGGATGATTGCCGATGCGCCACACATTATTGCGCGCGCACAAGCGAATCAAGTGGCAGACACTAAAGCAGCGAATATTACTGAAAAAAATGATGCCATTGAATTAACCAACAAAATCTTGAGTGTTGCCATTAATAAAACCACAGGTTATTTACAAAATATCAAACGCGGCGATAAAACTTTGTCGCTGCAAAATGGTCCACGTTTAGTACACGGTAAAGGCAACTTAAAAAATATTCGCGCTTACATGGATAAAAATGAAGCAGTAGTTTCCGCAGATTACGAGGGCGATCTGCGCAAAGTTGAATGGCGTTTGCAAACCAATGGCTGGCTCAAACTCAGTTATGCTTATCAACTGAAAGGTGGCACTAAAGCGGATTATATTGGTGTGACTTTTGATTACCCTGAAACGCAAGTTAAATCTATGCGCTGGTTGGGTAAAGGCCCTTATCGCGTGTGGAAAAATCGCACTAAGGGTGTTGAATATGGTGTGTGGCAAAAAGACTATAACGATACGGTTACCGGCTTGTCGTGGAATTACCCTGAATTTAAAGGCTTCCATGATCACGTTTATTGGGCGGAAATAAATACTGGCGAGTTACCGCTGACGGTGTTGATTAATGAGCCCAATATTACCTTGCGCATGCTAACGCCAAAACAAGCGAGCGGTGACTTGGAGAATCCCATGACGACGAAAGTGGAATTCCCCGCCGGTGACATTTCGTTCTTACACGGCTTTACGCCTATAGGTACCAAGTTTGACCCAGCTATTAGTCATGGGCCTGAAGGTGAACCTAATTCGGTACCGCGCTTGGGGCAGTGGTATCACACGGAAGTCTATTTTTATGTGGGCGATTCACAATAAATCTTGTGGGAGACTGTTATATTGTCTCCCATTAAGTTAATCCCACCATTCAAAAGGAAACGATCATGAAATTACGTCTAATTGCAGGCCTAGTTATTATTTCATCTATAAGTTTCAATGCGCACGCACTTAAAGTTGATATGAAGCCTGGGCTTTGGGAGCACAACTTTAAACTTGATAACAGTAGCATGGGTGCGATTACGGGTGGGCATCAGGAGCAAATGTCCGCTGCGATGGCGGGAATGAAAAAGCAGATGGCTAATTTGCCGCCTGAACAGCGCAAAATGATGGAGGATATGATGGCCAAACAGGGCATTAAGGTCACCGATCAAGGCATTGATATGGGTGCGCAGGGGTTAAGTATTTCTAAAGACGGTACCAAGGTAAAAGCGTGTATCACTCAAGCGGAAATTGATCGCGGTGAGATGCCGCAAGCAGATGAGAATTGCGAGCAAAAAATCACTCAAATATCGCCCAAGCATTTTAAAGCGACTTATGCGTGCAAGGGTGAGCACCCGAGTCAGGGTGAGGGTGAAATTGTATTCCAAAACGATAAAGCCTATGCCGGTAACATGAAGATGGTTACTCAGATTAATGGTAAACCACAAACGATTCAGGGTGAACAAACAGGAAAATGGTTATCAAGTGATTGCGGCACTATCAAACCTGCAACACAAACTAAGCTATAATTTTTAAGGCTCGCTTCGGCGAGTTTTTTATTTCAGATTTACTTAAGAATTGTCTGTTAGAGTAATATTTGTTTGTTCATCTTTGTTATTCAATTGCGAGGCTTTTATGGCTGATAATATTTCCCAATCAACAAAGTTTAACCCCATCATTATTGCGCTGCATTGGTTTATGCTCTTATTGATGGTGGCGGTTTACGCCTTTATGGAGTTTCGCGGTATTTTCCCTAAAGGGAGTGAACCGCGCGAGTTTATGAAGGCGCTGCATTTTATGTTGGGGATGTCGGTATTCTTTTTAGTGCTCTTACGCGTGGTAGTGCGTTTTACAACCAAGGCGCCAGATATTATTCCCGAGCCAAAACCGATTGAAAAATTGCTCGCCAAGATTATGCATATTGCGCTCTATGTTTTTATGATTGGTATGCCTTTGCTCGGCTGGTTAATGCTCAGTGCGAATGGCAAAACAGTACCGTTTTTTGGTTTGCAATTACCTATGCTCATCGCTGAAAACAAAGACTTGGGTAAAGTGTTGCATGAAATTCATGAAATCGGTGGCAGCGTGGGTTATGTTCTTTTAGGTGGCCATGCACTTGCAGCACTGTTTCATCACTATGTGAAAAAAGATAATACGTTGTTGCGCATGTCATTTTTGAAAAAATAATTCTAGTTAAACCATTAGCGAATGGGTTTTTACAATGCGCCACGGTGAATTTCATAAAGTTCAACATGTCGGTTGGTTGCGCGCGGCAGTGCTGGGCGCAAACGATGGCATTATTTCAACTGCGAGTTTGATGATGGGAATCGCCAGCGCGCAGGCTGTTCCCAATACAGTGTTATTAACGGGCATTGCGGGTTTAGTTGCGGGCGCTTTATCTATGGCAGCGGGGGAATATGTGTCTGTGCGTTCGCAGGCGGATACTGAGAATGCAGATTTAGCAAAAGAACGCGAAGAATTGGCTAATCAGCCTGAAGCTGAATTGCGTGAGCTGACCGAAATTTATGTAACACGCGGCTTGGATCGTGACTTAGCTCGCCAAGTTGCGGTGCAACTCACCGCTCACGATGCACTTGCCACTCACGCGCGCGATGAATTGGGCATTATTGAATTTTTACAGGCTCGCCCGTTGCAGGCAGCCTTGGCATCTGCTGGCACTTTTGCAGTGGGCGCATTTATTCCATTGTTAGTGGCGCTGCTGGTGCCGGAGCAATATCTAATTGCTGCAATTTCAGGCATCTCTCTTTGCGCTTTGGCATTGTTGGGCGGCTTGGCCGCTAAAGTTGGCGGTGCGAATCAATGGCAAGGCGCTTTGCGTGTTTGCGTGTGGGGCGCAATTGCTATGGGTTTAACGGGTGTAGTGGGGCATTTGTTTGGCGTTAATGTTTAAAGATCTTTGTACGCACGACCATTTTTTTAACAAGCACGGTTTGCGAATAGATAAGTTATTTTTTCAAAGATTTTTTAAATTAACAGCTGATTAAAGATGGCACTCATAGCTTTATTGATGGCTACAAACTTGGTTTTATCCTGCAATATCTCATCGGCGCTTTGTACGTAGGCCGAGTTATCCAAATCCTCTGAACAGTTTTCTATTAATGCGGTTGCAGATGTTTCTGTTGTTTCCATGTGAAATTGAAAACCGTACACCTGATTATCGATCACATAAGCTTGGTGCGCACAGGCTTTACTTGATGCAAGCAACAGCGCCTGAGCAGGTATCTCAAAGGTATCGCCATGCCAATGAAATACTTGATTACATTCGGCCAAGAGTTTGGCGATGGGGTGATTGTTAGCTTGTGCAGCGATCTTTAGAGGAAACCAACCGATTTCGCGATGGGCATTGCGAGTAACCTTTGCGCCTAATACGCAGGCAATTAATTGCGCACCTAAACAAATCCCCATGACTTTTTTACCGGCAGTAATGGCAGCGGCAATTAATGCTTTTTCCTCGGCTAGCCAAGGATAGATATCATCGTCATAAACGCCCATGGGACCGCCCATCACAATCAAGACATCAAAGCTATTAAGTTCAGGTGCGCTATCGCCTTTATACCAATGAGTGGTGGTTAACTTATGACCTTTTGTAATGACATCTTTTGCTAGGCTGCCAATATCTTCAAAGGGGACGTGTTGCAGGCTGTGAATACGCATTCTGCCTCCAAAGGGCTGTTTTTAATGGCGATGAGAGTAACTAATAGACTAATTCCCCTGCAAGCTTGGCTTTATGGAAAAATTCCTGCTTAATGCGGGGGTTTGTTGCTTTTTGCGTCTTTTTGCGTTTTTAGCGGGCAAATTATCATACTAATCATGTATACTCGAAAGAGTTTTCAATCCTAGGTAAAAACCCTTGATAGGCAAATTTTTCAAAAAACTGCTGGGCTCTAATGACGCGCCAGCAGCGCAACCATCGCATACTAATACTGCTGCAGGTGCTAATAAACCGAGCGCGAACAGATCATCGCGACATTCAGGTTCGTCTGACAAAGCTAGTCCGCGTGACCACAGCTCTTCACCTAGGGACCACAAAAAACCTCGTCCAAAGTCAAATCGCCCCGCGCAAACTAATCATCGCCCCGCGCGGAAGCCTGCACCGGTAATACATGAACCTTGGGATCCAGCTTCTTTTGCTGTTGAAGAAGTTGAAGGTAAAACCCGCTTTCAGGATTTAGGTTTAGAGCCGGAAATTATGCACGCAGTGGCTGATTTAGGTTTTAGCTATTGCTCGCCGATTCAAGCCCAATCTTTACCCCATGCCTTGCAGGGCAAAGATGTAGTTGGTAAAGCCCAAACCGGTACGGGTAAAACCGCTGCGTTTTTAACGGCGATTATCGATGACTTATTGAAAAATCCAATTATGGAAAAACGCTATGCAGGGGAAGCCCGTGCATTGATCATCGCACCAACGCGCGAGTTAGTTATTCAAATCGCGGAAGACGCCAAGCTACTCTGTAAATATACCGATTTAAAAATCCACACCCTCGTAGGCGGTATGGATTACGTAAAACAACAGCGTCATTTGCATGAAGACTTGGTGGATATTCTGGTGGCAACACCGGGGCGTTTACTCGATTTTTGCGGCAATAAAGATGTCTATCTCGATCAGTTGGAAATTCTCGTTATCGATGAAGCCGACCGTATGTTGGACATGGGTTTTATTCCGCAAGTGCGTCAAATTGTTCGCCAAGCGCCTAAGCGTGAAGATCGCCAAACGCTTTTCTTTTCTGCCACCTTTACTGATGAGGTGCGCACCTTAGTAGAACAGTGGACCTTCCAGCCAATCACTATCGATATCCAACCTGAAAGCGTTGCTAACGACACTGTTGAGCAACACGTGTATTTGGTTTCTACTGAAGAAAAATACACGCTGCTCTATAACTTGATTCAACAAGAACATGCCGAAAGTATGATTGTCTTCGCTAACCGCCGCGATGAATGCCGCGATCTGCAAGAAAAATTATTGCGTCACGGTGTAAACGCTGGCTTGCTCTCTGGTGAGGTTAATCAAGGTAAACGCGTTTCCACGCTCGATGCTTTTAAAAATGGCGAAACCAAAGTCTTGGTGGCCACCGATGTTGCCGGTCGTGGTATTCACATCAACGATATAAGCCACGTGGTGAATTTTACTTTACCAGAAGAGCCAGAAGATTATGTTCATCGTATTGGTCGTACCGGTCGTGCAGGTAAGTCTGGTACTTCCATTAGTTTTGCATGTGAAGATGACGCCTTGCGTTTGGAACCCATCGCAAAACTCTTGGGCAAAGAAATTAAATGCGAGCAACCGCCTGAGTATTTATTGTTGACGCCGCCGGAATTACCGCCAGCCCCCAAGGGCGCGCGCGATGATCGACCACGCAGCTCAGGTGCACGTACCAATCGCAGTGGTACTCGTAGCAGCAGTGGTAGTCGCAGTGGTGGGCATCGCTCTGGTGGGCGTCCCAACCGTTAGTATTCAAATCTAATAATGTATAAGCCGCGCAAATATCAACTGCGCGGATGTAGTAAAAACTGAATTGGTTTTTTTCATGTCATCCACAAAGTCGGCGTTACTCACTCTCCATGTAGGCGCATTTTTAATGGCGGCTACTGGGTTGTTTTCGCAGATCATTAACCTGCCCGCATGGGACATTACCGGTTACCGCACATGGATTGCGGCGGGTGTTTTGTTTGTGTGGGTGTGGTGGCGCGAGGGGCATGTCAAACTAAATTCTCCACAGGATTATCGCCGCATGCTGGTTCTTGGCGTGCTGCTATGCGTGCACTGGATTACCTTTTTCCACTCCATGCAAGTATCTAATATCGCCGTGGGCATGTTATCGCTTTACGCTTACCCAGTGATGACAGTTTTTATGGAGCCCTTGCTTAAAGGCACCAAAATTGATTGGGGCGATGTTGCGAGCGGCATGTTCGTCGTGGTTGGTATTTATTTCCTTGTTCCCGAATTTGATTTCTCCAACAACATGACTCAAGGTGTGCTCTGGGGCGTGGTTTCCGCTTTCACATTTGCGTTGCGCAATTTACTTTTGGGGCATTGGTTTAGTGGCCAATCATCGGCGCGTTCCATGAGTTATCAAGTGTTAATTGTCGCACTTCTAATGACACCGGTTATTCTCACCAGCAGTAACAAGCCTACTCATGTTGATTGGGGTTTGATTGTTGTGCTCGGTTTATTTTTTACTGCTTTCTCGCACACATTATTTGGTTATGCGCTGCGTTACCTCAAGGCTAAAACCGTGGCACTGGTTGCCTGTATGCAGCCAGTTTATGGTGTGATTTACGGTGTGATTTTTCTGCATAGCATCCCCGATACTGCGACCTTCATCGGCGGTGCAATTATCGTTACCGCTGCTGTCTATGAATCCCTGCGCGAACACAACAAAGCAGCGCTTGCGCTAACGGATTAATCTACAAAAGTTCTACGCAAGTTTGCGTTTGCGAATTGTTTCCCCCTTCCTCCGCCTTCTTCAATTCGGTTTTCTAAAGGACTAAATTCTCGATCCGATTGATTCAAAAATATGACTCATCTGAGCCCAATTACGGGTTAAGGTATCTGCGTTCTAATTTTATTTATTTTCGGTTAGTTATTTAGGTGTATAGGATGAGTACCATGTCTACCACTAAAACCAATTCGCTTATGCCCGTGCTTTTTGTTCCCCACGGCGGTGGGCCTATGCCCTTGCTGAGTGAGGGTAACCATCGTGAGTTAACTGCATTTATGCAATCGGTCAGTGCAGATTTACCGCGTCCCAAAGCGATTGTGGTTATTACCGCGCATTGGGAGGAGGGCATTGCGACAATCTCCAGCAGTCCAGCACCGGGTATGCTCTACGATTATTACGGCTTTCCACCCGAGTCTTATAAATTCAAGTATCCAGCAGCTGGCAATCCTAGGTTGGCGCAAACGATTGCGGGCTTGTTGGATGCGGCAGGTATTAAATCTCAACTTGATCCCAAGCGCGATTTCGATCACGGGACGTTTGTACCGCTGATGTTGATGTATCCCCAAGCCGATATTCCTGTGGTGCAATTATCGCTACTCAAGAATTTGAATCCGGCGGCGCATATTGCGCTTGGCAAAGCGTTGGCGCCCTTGCGTGAGCAGGGCGTATTGATTGTTGGGTCGGGCATGTCATTTCACAATATGCAGGCGTTTTTCTCGGCTAACCCCACTACCAAAGGCCGGAGCGAGCAGTTTGATAGCTGGTTAAGCGAAACGCTGATTAGCGCGGAATTGAGTCCCGTCGAGAAAAATGCCCGTCTTTCTGCTTGGCAAGCGGCGCCTGAAGCGCACTTTTGTCACCCGCGCGAAGAACATTTACTGCCGCTTCATGTTTGTTTTGGTGCGGGCTCGCAGGCTTCTCCGGCGGCTGCAAAGGTGTTTGGTGGGTTTTTGTTTAATACCCAGATCTCCGCATTTCTGTGGTCTTAGCGCTGGTATAGGCTCTGTATTGATTTAAAAGCACTTTTTAAAACCTTGGCTACACTCAATGGATACATAAAAATATTCGTTGAGCTTGCCTATGAAAAAAATTCTCATTGTTGAAGATAGTGAAATGGTTATGAAGGTATTGCGACATCTTACTGCGCAGTATCCCCAGTACCTCGCATTATTTGCTACCAGCATGGCGCAAGCGCAAGAGATTATCAGCCAAGAGCAAGGGGGTGTTTTTGCAGCATTAGTCGATTTAAACCTGCCCGACGCCCCCAGCGGCGAAGTTGTAGATTATGTGCTTTCGCAAAAAATCCCCACCATAGTGCTTACTGGCAGCTACGACGAAAAAAAACGCGAGCAATTATTTAATAAAGGTATAGTCGATTACGTAACCAAAGAGGGCCGTTACGCTTACAACAAAGCGGTGGCTATGATTGAGCGGTTGGAAAAAAATCAGCACATTAAAGTCTTGGTGGTCGATGATTCTGATATGTCGCGAAAGCATGTTAGCAATTTATTTCGTCGCCATTTATTTCAAGTGGTTGAAGCTAAAGATGGTGTTGATGCCATTAAAGTCTTGCTTGAAAACCCTGATATTAAATTACTTATGACTGATTACAATATGCCGCGTATGGACGGTTTCGAGTTGGTGCGCAACCTGCGTTACAAATACGACAAAACCGATTTGATTATGATTGGTGTGTCGGGTGAAAGCAGTGAAGCGCTGTCGGCCAAATTTATTAAGCACGGCGCTAATGATTTTTTGCGAAAACCTTTTCTGCCTGAAGAGTTTTATTGCCGCGTTATTCACAACATCGAATCTCTCGAGTTGATTGAGAAAATCACCTACAATGCTCAGCGCGATCATCTCACAGGTTTGTTTCATCGCCCTTACTTTTTTAATGCCGCGCGCGAAATCTATCGCAACGCCCAAGAGAAAAGCTTGCCATTGGCGTGTGCGGTTATTAATGTGGATAAATTTAGCCTTATTAACCAACACTACGGCAGTGCATGGGGTGATATTGCGCTGAAAAAAATTGCTGCCAGTTTACAGTCTATGCTCGGTCGCTTTTTGTTGGCACGAGCGGATAGCGATGATTTCTATGTGCTTATGGCTGGTTTGGATAACGAAAAGGCGGTGGCTCTGCTGGATAAAGTTAAACAGTTGTTAGCGGCAGAAAGTTTTGTTATTGATGGTGAAAATAAACATTTCTATTTTAGTGCGGGCGTGACCAACAATTTACAGAGCAGTATTGATCAGCAGATAGCGCTAGCGACCAAGTATATGCGTCGCGCTAAAGATGCTGGCGGTCAGATGATTGTGGATGATGGTGATGAAGATGACGATCTTGGTAATTAGCTTTTGGTACTGCGCATTTCGCGCACCCAAAAAATAGTTGCGGCCGCCACCGCAATCGGGCCAATTACAATATTGATAAACGGAATCATACAACCTAATAATACTATTCCGCCAAAAGGGTAGGTCGTTAATGGTTGCTGCTTAAGTCGGCTGCGCAATTCGCTAAAACCTAATTGGTGATTGTCTGCAGGGAAATCCACATACTGAACCGACATGCACCAGCAACTCCAAAGCACTCCCAAGCAAGCCCCCAAAAGATTTACGCCGGGAATAAAAAGTAGTGCGAGAAATATCAACAGCACTAAAAAACCACGGCTTATAAAATACCAAAGCTTACTGAGTTCACGTGCTAATGTGCGTGGAATCAGTTGGCTTAAAGGTTCGTCTGGTGGCTTAATTCCGGTTAATTCAGTTTCAACTTTCTCTGCCAATAAACCAAAGAAAGGTGCTGCTATTAAATTGGTGATCAAATTAAAACTGTAGCCGTAAATAATTAAAAAAGTAAAACCTAATAGCGGCCACAGAATCCAACTTAACCAAGTAAGCCAGCTAGGTAGCCACGTTATTAATTGCTCAAAAAAATGTTGGAAGCTGTAAATCAATGCAAAGGTGGCCGCGACAAAGATCACCAGATTAATCAGTAGTGGAATTATAATGAATCGGCGAAAGCCCGGCTGGCTAATCATCCGTGCGCCTTCTGTAAAATAGCTAAATGCTTTTATTGGTGAGCCTTGCATTAAGGTTTCCTTTTAATCCAAATCATAAGCCAATGACCTAATCCAAAGACCAGGCCGGTGATTGCACCATATAGATGTGCGTCATAAGCGACAGGTACAGGCATCAAAGTTTGTAAATATGTTGCTTGGTAATCGGGTCGGTGTTCATAGATGATTTTGACAAATACTAGTCCAATAAGGATTGCATTTAACCAAGCTGGGTGGTGCTTGTTGCGTAATAAGCCCGCTACTATAAAGCCATGAATAGCGCCCGATAAGCCCGCGTAGGTGCCATATTCGGGATTAAAATAATAAACCCCTAAACCCACACTTAAACAACAACAGAAAATTAGCCCCAGTAATTGGCGTGCAGGGAAACTATTTAGCAGCGCCAGCGCACATAATAAAAATGCCGCGAGGTTCATCAGTGTATGGGGCCAGCCAAAATGGACAAAATTGCTGGTGACAAGTCTCCATAGCTCTCCTTGTGCTACTTGCACACGGGTTAAACTTAGTAATGGAAATAGCTTATCAGCCGAAGCGAAAAAAATGATAATTGCGCCTACAATAAGGTTGATAGCAAAACTGGCAGGAAAATTGAATAACTTCATGGGGTGAAATAGTCTTTATATATCGGATATGAAGCGAAAAGGTTCAGTTTTATAAGTGCTGTAATTTAGCACTAAACAACTGATTTCAATATAAAACGAATTGATAATATACGTTAGGCGCAGATATGGACTTTAGACACCTCACTATAGATTTACTTAAAAATGTACTTGATGCACTACCTGACGGCATTTTAATCGTTAGTGGCGTGCGTAAGGTGGTGTACACCAATATTCGCTTTCGAGAACTGTGGAGCATTCCTTTGGATACGGAATTAGATGATGAAGGCAGAGCCATTATGCAATATGCCTTGTCACAGCTGGTCGATTCCGAAGGTTTTCTACGTATAATAGAATCCTTGCATCAAACTGCGCACGCGTTTGAGGACGAAATACGCCTGCGCGATGGGCGCGTTTTTCGGCGACGCAGTGTAGCTTTTCAAGATCCTGAATTGGGGCAATCTCGAATTTGGATTTTTACTGATATTACTGCGATTACCTATAGCCATATAGATAGCCTAACGGGCTTACTAAATCGCAATCGTTTTGAACGCCATTTTTCATCGCTGAGTGTTGCTGCAAGTCCGCAATCTATAGTGGGTATTGCACTTTTTGATCTGGATCACTTCAAATTATTTAACGATACCTACGGTCATGCGGCGGGTGATGATGTGCTGCGTAATATCGGTAAGGTGATTCGCCATCATTTACAGCGAACCTCAGATGCGGGTTATAGAGTGGGTGGCGAAGAATTCTTCTTGCAGTATCACAGTCGCAGTCGTGAAGATGTGATTAGTTTTATTAATAATATTCGCGAAGACGTTGAGCAATTGGCTATTCCTCATGTCGCCAATCCCCCGTTTAATTGCGTCACTATTTCTTGCGGATTTGGCATTTGCACCAAACCAAAATCGCCAGAATTTATTTATCGCCAAGTGGATGCCGCGCTTTATAAATCCAAGGCTAACGGAAGAAATCAAATTACTTTGGTAGAGTTAGATGATTTATGCGCTTAATTATGCGCTTTAATTTTTTTCAAAATAGCTTCGGCATCTTCTTCTGATAATTTTTTATCAATAAGCTGCGGCACAACTTCTTTCGTTATTCGTAAGTGCTTAACAAACTGACGGCAGCAGCGACAGGCAACTAAATGCAGCCGAACTTTCCACGGTAGAGTGCCACCCATATTTTTATCAAGGTAATCGCTGGCCAAGTGAGCCACATTTTTGCAACTTAGCATGTGCCTGTCTCCTGATAGCGATCAATAACCTGCATTAAGGTTAAGCGTGCGCGGTGAATTAACACGCGTACATTGGCGGCGCTAACCTGTAAAATTTCACAAATTTCGTCAAACGATTGCTGTTCAATATCACGCAACAAAAACGCTGCTTTTTGCGCGGGCGGTAGAATGTTGAGTGTTTTATTAATGCAACGTTGCAATTGCTTTTCTTCCAAAAGTTGTTCTGGCGATTCTATATGCCAAGCTGGCGTTGGGGCTAATCGATGACCGTCTTGCGCAAATTGGGCGCTATCTAAATAGCTGCCGGGCGTTTCACCATCCAATTCATCTAGGGATATTTTTCGCGATTCGCGGCGTAGTCGTGCTTTGGCTTCGTTACTCACAATAGTCATCACCCACGTCTTGAGCGATGAGCGCTGTTCGAACTTGCAAATATTCTTGTGAATTGCCACCCAAGCATCTTGCACCACATCATCGGCGAAAGTGTCGCCACAAATTGCGTGGGCGACTGCTGTCATGGTGTGCTGAAAGCGGGTGATGATTTCACAAAAGGCGCGATCATCACCGGCTATTAATGCCGTTATGAGTTGCTGCTCATCCGTGTAGTTGTGAGGTGGCGATTTTGTCATTGCGTTAGCTCAGCCTTAAGTTGAGCGCAGATTAACATAACAATCTCCCAGGGTATTAGAGGTACGAGGCGTCGAATTGTTACAGTTTTTGGTTGAGATGAGATTTTACTGGCTATCATCGGCTCAGCTTTTTATACTCGCCGACCTGCCAACATTGGCAGCTTTCGCGTAAGTCCTCGACTTGCTTATTTTTTATCA
>CAZZEV010000018.1:0-20101 GCA_964653305.1 uncultured Cellvibrionaceae bacterium
TTGAGCCAATCATGAAAGTTGACGTGTACAGCCCAGAAGATCACGTAGGTGATGTTATTGGTGACTTGAACCGTCGTCGCGGTCAATTGTCAGGCCAAGAAGCAAACGTAACTGGCGTACGTATCAAAGCTGACGTTCCACTGTCAGAAATGTTTGGTTACATCAGTACTTTGCGTACCATGACTTCTGGTCGCGGTCAGTTCTCAATGGAGTTCTCTCACTACTCTGCTTGCCCAAGCAACGTAGCTGAAGCAGTAATTGCCAAAGAGAAAGAAAAGAAAGCTGCTCTCGCTAAAAACTAAGTTTTAAGCAGTGCAACAAAAAAGCCCCGCCAGTGAAAACTCGCGGGGCTTTTTTTATCACTCACGCTGAACACAAGATTGTTTAAATCAATTTAAACAATCTTTTTGCCAAAGAGTAAATATGTCTTCTAACGCCTTATACACAGACCTATCGCGCTATTATGATTTGATGTGCTCAGATATTAATTATCAAACACAAAGCCATTGTGTTCAGCGACTGCACCAAATCTTTGGCAATGAAGATAAAGACTATCTCGATTTAGCCTGCGGCACTGGGCCGCACGTTAAGCACTTTATCGATTTCGGCTATACAGCCAGCGGCTTGGATATTAATCAGCCCATGTTAAATATCGCTCAAGCTCGCTGCCCTGAAGCGCACTTTATGCTGCAAGATATGAGCAGCTTTACAGTTACGAAACCACTCGATTTAATTAGCTGCTTTTTATACTCCATTCACTACAACGCTGACATCACCAAACTCAAAGAATGTATTGCCTGTGTGCATGCTGCACTCAAACCTGGCGGGGTATTTTGTTTTAACGCAGTGGACAAAAATACTATCGACAACAGAGAAGGCATTAAACATTCACTCGAACACAACAACAGTCATTTTACTTTCCAATCGAGCTGGAACTATTGTGGCGAAGGCGATAAACAAACCCTTCAGCTTTGCATCCAAAAAACCACCAAAGAAATAACCGAAACATGGCACGACCAACATCCAATGGTCGCAGTCAGTTTTCAACAGTTACAAAATTTTTTGCAACCCAATTTTGAAGTTCATATTTTTGAGCATGATTATGACAAGATTGTGCCTTGGGGTGGAACTTCAGGAAATGCAATTTTTGTTGGCGTAAAAAATTAAATGGGTGACAAGACACTACCTATTTTATACACCTTTAGACGCTGCCCTTACGCGATGCGCGCGCGTATGGCTATTTATATCGCAGGCATTGATGTTGAAACAATTGAAGTCTCATTGAAAAATAAACCACACAGCCTGCTGCGCCACTCACCCAAAGGTACTGTCCCTGTAGTAGTTACACCCACAGGCGAAGTCATTGAGCAAAGCCGTGACATTATGATGTGGGCATTGCATCAGTCAGACCCAGACAATTGGTTGCTACAACAAGATGATTTAAAACGACAAAAAATGAATCAACTTATTGATAGTTGCGATAATGAATTCAAGCCCCTGCTCGACCGCTATAAATATTTCGATCGCCACCCAGAACACTCACAGCTTGAGTATCGCAAACAAGCAGAAATATTTATTCAACTCTTAGAAAACAAACTCGAACAACAGACTTTTCTCATCGATTCTCGCATTCGACTCGTTGACGTCGCTATCTTTCCATTTGTTCGGCAGTTTGCCGCAGTGGATGCAAACTGGTTTACACAAAGTGCTTACAAAAGGTTACACGTTTGGCTGACGACCTGCATTAATACCGACATGTTTAAAAAAATTATGGCAAAGAGCTAAAAAATATGTAAATTAAATACGATTTATTGTGGCCTTATGGTGTACTAGGCAAGGCTTCTAATCGCTAAAACAATAAATATTTTCCTGACACCTTTTAAAGGTCACTTCTTATGAAAAAAAATCTGATTCTCATCACTCTATTTTCCATGGCTTTATTGAATTGTGCAGGCACGGGAACACACTCCAATAAAGTAAACGATTCCGCAGTGCCAAAAGCGTCCAACACAGAGGTATTCACCGGCAAGAATTCGAGATTAATTGGGCGTTTTGATCTCAGCGCCAATGGGCAGGCAGCATTTACTTGGCCTGGGTCAGCCATTGAATTTCGTTTTGAAGGATCACAAGCCAGTATCGCCATTGCTAGCCAAGGCAAAACTCGGTTTTCTCTCAGTGTTGATAATCAAGTAAAAGACTTTTGGACGGAAGCAGGAAGCAAAACCTATTTATTAGCCTCAAATCTCACCAAGGGTATTCATGTCATCCGATTGACGCGAGTAAACGAATCGACTGCTGGCGTGACGAGCTTTACCAGCGACCCTCAAGTAGACGGTAAATTGTTAACAATAGAAGCCCCAAAAAAACGCTTATTAGTGATCGGCGACTCTATTACTGCAGGTTATGGTGTTGAAGGTGCAAACCAAAGTTGTCACTACACCTTAGATACCAGTAATCAACAAGTGACCTATGCAGCACTTGCAGCCAAAAACCTAGGAGCAGATTTGCATGCAATTGCTTGGTCAGGCATTGGCGCCTGGCGCTCTTATGGTGAAAAAACACCTGTCAATCAAACGATTTTAGATCGCTACCCTCGCGCGCTCGCCGATGAGAAAAATAGCCTTTGGAATGCTGCGAAATACATACCCGATGCCGTTCTTATCAACATAGGTACAAATGATTTCTGGGATGGTGCGGTCGCTGAAGAATACAAACAAGGAATGACTAAGCTAATTGCAAAAGTTCAAACTGATTATGTAAATAAACCCATTTATTTAATCGTTAGTCCCATGCTTACCGACAAAAAGCACGAAGCCCAAAAACAAATATTAAACAGCTTAACTTCATCTCAAATAAAAGTGTTTGATTTAGGTGAAAGCACAGGCGCTGAAGGCTTTGGTTGCGACTATCACCCCAACACCACAACTCATGCACGTTTAGGAAAAGAACTCGAGACCAAGCTGAAGGCCGAATTAAATTGGTAAAGAGCTTTTTATAATTTTTTCACTCTCTCAATGTAAGTAGAGAGAGAGGAATTTTGGTGTAATGCGATTACGTTCTGCCATGCAAAATCTATGAATAAATTGTTCATCATCGGGCTACCTAGAACAGGCACTACAAGCATAAGTGTTGCGCTTTTAGATTATGGCTTTAAAGTTGCGCATACTGCCTATACCAAGCGCGCCTTTGAATTAGCTGATGTAATTTCCGATGCACCTTGCTTCTGCGATTACCAAGAACTGGACAAACTTTTCCCCAATTCAAAATTTGTTTATTTGGATAGAGCTCTAACAAGTTGGGTGCCTTCCGTGCAGATGCTATTGAATAAAATGCTGCCTGAATTAACGCCTAAAACTGGCTATCTCCATCCCGTGCTAAAACGCTGCATTAATACCAGTTTTCAATTATCAACTGCCGCCAACCCTCTGAGCGAAGAACATTTAGTCCGCTGCTATCTAGAACATCAACAAAAGGTTTTCGATTACTTTGCAGGAAGAGCTGATTTTTTAAAACTAGATATTAGTCAAAGCGGCGGCTTAAGAAAACTTTTACAATTTTTAGAGATGAGCACTGAGAATAGCGGCGATTTCCCCCGTTTGAATGTGGGTAAGCAGGTAGATAACTGGCAACACTTGAAACATTCCAACAAAATCAATTCAATGAGCGCGGGCAAAGAACATAGAAAGTTTTTTGACTATCAAAAACAATAATCCTTAAAGACAAAAAAACTAAGAGGAACAATCAACAATTATTAATTACGCATTTTCTTTGGCTATTATTGACAGCGTTTCCAATCATAAAATCAAGCCCTATTTCATCCCTCAAATTCTACTTGCTAAATTGTGAGCCATTTCAAATTTTCTTATGCACCTTGTTAATGCTTAATTATTTTTTATACGTGCATAAGTCTCATCTTGGAAAAAGGAAGTGTTAAGTTCGTATAACGAACAGAAATTAGCCAGTAGAATTCTTCGTTCAAGAACCTTCACGGAAGACAAGATGAAGGTGACATAAATCAACAACTCTGTGCAACTTCTGTTTTTTTAAGAGGATTTTTCATGCGTAAAATATCTTTACTGATTTTGGCTCTATTGAGTTTCTCTGTGCTCGCCAACATAGATCCGCGTTTTTCAGAATCACCAACCTATATGTCGAAAGCTAATATGATGCGCTTTCAATACCTATCCCACGAAGGCAACGAATGTACTGCAGGTATTAGCACCAAATTAATATCGCGCGTGCCCTACTATGTTTATGCTCCAGCAACCAATGCAACGCAACTCAAAACCGGCAAGTATGCTGCAGTCATTTTTCTACATGGCAAGGGAGAACAAGGCGCCTCTGTTCTCAATATGTGTTACGCACGCGATGATGCTTATTACACCAGTATCGCAACCAACTTAGTGAAAGTTGAAAATGCCGCGGGTGGCCCTGGCGCAGCTATTTTGAATGGTCAATTTACCCCTAAAGAAAACATGGTGGTGATCATTCCACAGTCCATGCAAAAAGGTGGTTTCTCAAGCGATATTATTCGCCGTGTGATTGCAGATACCGCTGAGCAATTGGCGAGTAAAGGTATAGAGCTGGATGCCGACCGCATCTATTTAACTGGCCTCAGTATGGGTGGTGGCAGTGTCCATAAATATATTGCCGCTAACCCACAGCATTTTTCTGCGTCAGTGCCAATTGAAGCTGCCGGTGGAATTGACCCGTGCTTATTGCGCACGAACAATATTTCATACTGGGGATTTGCTGGCGGCGCATCGGGCAATATGGGCTCAGCTAATTTAAAAAGTGTTATTAATGGCACCACAGGTTGTTTGGAATCTACCGTTGAATATCAAAACCCTGCTTACACTTGCCTCTATAACGGTAAAAGCTGCACAATTTTATCGGCATCGCGCCCAACCAGTTTACGCGCGACTTTCATGCCAAGTGATGGACATAGCGGCTGGCGCAATGTTTACAACGGTACTCATAGTGCACTACCAACGACAGAAAAAAACATTTACAACTGGATGCTAACGCAAAAAAATTCAGATCAAGGCAAGCCACTATTTCCCATCGAATACAATGGCGCTAGCAGTTCATCGTCATCGCAATCCTCATCCTCTTCAGTGACAAGATCTAGCTCATCCATTGCCAGCTCATCATATTCAGTTGCAAGCTCGTCATCTATTACCAAGTCCTCATCCAGCAGTTCTGTCGCATCAAGCTCTTCAGCAGTGAGCTCAGCAAACGGTGAGCCCGCTCCCATAGTCTTATCGTCAAGTATGATTTTAGCTGGCGCACCGGCCAATGCTTTCGCATTAGTGGATGAACAAAACTCAAGTGCACCAACTACTTACTGGTTTGGAGGTTGGTCTGCATCTGCATACCCCCTTGAAGCCATTATTGATTTAGGCCGCGAATATACTATTACCGAAATCACTCTCTACGATGCCAATGGCACAGGTTTGGTAGAAGTTTCTGATGGTGACCTGTCGCACTCACAAGCAGTGATAGTATCTGACCCACTTACGCGCTATTTGAAATTTAATGTCTATCCTGTAAGTGTTAAAACACAATATATACGCATAAAAAAATTCGATGTTGCTCTGATGAGTGAGATAAAACTCAAAGGCTATTAAAAAGTTCATATTACGAAACCTAAAGGCCATGGTAGCGATACCATGGCCTTTTTGTTTACACTAGGACGACCAGAGGCCTTCGATATACCATAATCATGAGCAATCATTTAAGAAGATTCTTTTCAATATTAAGTATCAACACTTTAATCGCCCTTATTTTTGCAATTGGATCCACCACTATTAGCATGCACTTTGGCTGGAAAATAGATTTTCCATTGACCATTATCGGTATAGCGGTAGTTTTCCCCATAGTGTTTTCTATTGGCGGGGCCTACAACCGCCGTGAATCCGCCTTGGTTCAGTACGGCATAATGAAAAGTATGGGGCGAGTTATATTTTTAGCATCGCGCGATTGGTTGCGAGATGACGACGAAAAAGCCCATGAAAACATCGACAATTTTAGAACCCACATTTACAACATTTTTAGGCTTTGTATTGCGCTTTTTCAAAACTCAAAAAACGAACACTTTTCTGATGAAGAAAAAGCGATTTACAAAGAGTTCTCTAAGCTATCCAAAAATATTGAAGAGTTAAGAGATAGGGGGCTTTCCGGCAGCGAAGTTTCACGTGTAAATGCCTACTTAAGTAAATTTATTACTGCATTTGAAACCTTGAAACATATTTATCAATACCGCACTCCAAGAACATTGCGTCTTTATAGCAAGTTCTTTATCTATACAATTCTGGTAGTACTCGGCCCCTATTTTGCAATTCTTGCGGAAAACCAAAGTCTGTGGCTTGCCTTGATCACCCCTACACTTTTCGCTATGGTTTTTACTGGCTTAGACAACATTCAAGAACATCTCGAAAACCCCTTTGATCAAGTCGGCGAAGACGACATTAAAATAAACCCTGAAAAATTTATGCAAACACTAGAGCATAAATAAATCATCCAGACACAATGCAAGCGAGAACTAAGATGGATTGGAAAGGTCGCAGACAAAGTAACAATGTTGAAGATCAACGCAACTCTCCCCTCTCTGCTGGCGCGGGTGGCGGCGCAGGTGCAGCGATATTATTTCGCTTAATTCCGTTTTTACTGGGCAGCAAAATCGGCAGAATTATTTTGGTTATCGGCGGCCTAGGATTTGCCGGTGCACACTTCCTTGGCATTGATGTCTTGGGGCTTACCAGTGGCACGCAAACACAGCAACCTGCGCAAGCTTTAAGCCCCCAAGATAAGGAGCTGGCGGAGTTTGTTTCTGTAGTGCTTGCAGATACCGAAGATACGTGGCGTACTCAATTTCAAAAAATGGGTAAAACCTATCAAGAACCTGTTTTAGTGATATTTAGAAATCGTGTTAATTCTGCTTGTGGTTTAGGCCAAGCAGCTATGGGTCCATTTTATTGCCCAGGCGATAATAAACTTTATATCGACTTAAGTTTTTACGAAGACATGAAAACTAAAATGGGGGCGCCCGGCGATTTCGCACAAGCCTACGTTATTGCGCATGAAGTTGGGCACCACGTACAAAATCTGCTAGGGGTTTCCAGTAAAGTACGCCAAGCACAGGAAAACAAATCACAAGCAGTTGTTAATGCGCTCTCAGTAAAGCTGGAATTACAGGCCGATTGCTTTGCTGGTATTTGGGGGCACTTTGCCGACCGCGAGCGCAGGATGCTACAAGTAGGTGATATTGACGAGGCTTTAAATGCAGCGGCCGCAATCGGTGATGATCATTTACAAGAGCAAGCCACAGGTACGGTTCGCCCCGAGAAATTTACCCATGGCACTTCAAAGCAGCGTGCAGAATGGTTTAACCGTGGCTTTCAAAGCGGTGCGATTGATGACTGTAATACCTTTAAATAAAAACCTGTAATTAAAAGCTAGCAATAAGGGCCAGTAAATAAATCATTAACCTATGTGAATCCAATCCTGCACTAACCGCATCTAATCAGTTAACCAATATAACTTTTTAACAGAGGATCTCACATGCTAACGTTTATTTGCTGGTTATTGCTGTTTATAGTCTGCTGGCCATTAGCGTTAATTGCTCTCATCCTTTGGCCATTCATATGGTTAATTTCCCTACCTTTTCGCTTAATAGGCATCACCTTTGATGCCCTATTTGCATTCTTGCGTGCGGTGCTGTTTTTGCCCGCACGCTTATTAAGCTAATTATTTTAAAGCGCCAAATACCTTACTCAGGATTTTGCTGCCTGCACCTATTGGGTCTTGGCGAATCGCTTTTTCTTCCTCTGCAATCATTAAATACAAGCCATCGGTTGCACGTTTGGTTACATAGGCTTCAACGCTGGCTTCTTGCTCGCCAACCACACCGTATTTTTGTGCCTGACTCATTATCGAATTATAATTTTTCGCCAACTGAGCCTTATCTGTTACGCCTTTCACCAAGGGTAAGAATTTAGCGTTAAGCGCGGTTGCGGTTTTTTCTCTAAAGAAATCTGTTACAGAAGTTTCACCACCACTTAAAATATTTTTCGCATCCGTTACCGTCATAGATTTAATCGCATTCACCAGTAAGGGTTTTGCCAAAGGTACTGCGGCCTCTGCTGCGCGGTTCATAGAGACTTCAAGTTCATCAATTTTCTTGGATTGCCCAGTCATTTTTAATATTGCTCGTGCCTTATCAAATTTCGCCGGCAGCTTTATTTTTACTTTGTCGTTATTCATGAATCCATTTTCAACACCCAACTTAGCAACCGCCGCCGCCGACCCTTTTTCCAGTGCTGCTTTCAAACCCGCGTTAGCATCTTGACTACTTAAATCGTTTAAAGACAAAGCAAGCACCAAAGTTGATGAGCCCATTAAGACAAGTGATAAGACAGCACGAGGAATTAGCTTTTTAGAGAGAATCAATGAAAACATAAGGAATCCTATGGAGACGTCTGAAGGAGATGAAAAAATTCTATCGCACATTACGTGGATCTTATAGTTGGCGCACCCAATCATAGAGATCTATTCATGACTGCAAGTTTACCTAGGTCTAAAACGAATTCACAACGAAAAATTTATAGCTTTATTAACCAGAAGCTGTCATTTTGCTTACCTCGATTTATTCCTATCATTTAAAAGAGCAGCGCTATCCGCTACTTTTCAATGCGGTCTATTGCTCATTTCTCCAGGCTCACTCCATGTCAGATTCGTTACACGTCAAAGAGGCTGGTAGCCTATTGGGATTTCTCAACCTTGAGCTTAAGGGCTGGGCTCGCAATAAAATCAAGCAGCGATTGCAAACAGGCTGTATTCGTGTAAACGGCATAACCGTGACCCAGCATAACCATGCACTCAATGTCGGTGATTTGGTAGAAGTTGGCGCATCCGGTAAACCGGCCAATAGCGCGCCCTCGCAGCTGGAGATTATTTACTCAGACCGTGATTTAGTAGCGATTAATAAACCCGCTGGTCTTTTGTCTGTTGGCACCACTAAAGAAACTCAACAGCACGCTTTAGCAATATTGCGCAAACAGTTATCACGCAAGTCGCAAGAAGTGAAATTATGGCCAGTACATCGCATTGATCGCGAAACATCTGGAGTTTTATTGTTCGCCACATCGCGCGAAATGCGTGAAGCAGTCATGGCGAAATGGGATAAAGCTGAGAAAACTTATTTGGCGATTGTTGATGGCAACCCAAACCCTAGCGAAGGCAGCATTAACCAACCCTTGCGACTTGATGAAACCGAATACCGCGTGCACGTTGGCGATCACCCAGATGCAAAGCCCGCCCTCACCCACTATAAAACTCTCAAAGTAAGCAGCGCCCGCAGCCTATTAGAAGTGCAAATTGACACGGGCCGCCAACACCAAATTCGCGCGCATTTAGCCTGGCTCAACTACCCAGTTGTGGGCGACCCGCGTTATGGCACCGCAGGTACGCGCATGGGACTACATGCCTTGCGCTTAATAGTGACTAAACCCAACTCCAACAAAGAATTGCTGATTGAAACCTCTGCACCTATAGATTTTATGCGGCTTCTTAACTAGTGTTGGTAAGGCTGCCAAAATGGTTGTTTGAGCAAAGCGCTAGTAGACTTGATACACTCTAATCTCAAACTAAACCATTCAATCCATAAGCAATCCAAGCGCCGCTTTGACTCTAAGCAGAGCGCTAATTTTTAAGACTAGGTATCTCATGATCTACGACGCTGCTACTGACTCCTCCCCCGAAAGCCGTGCTAAATTTATTGAATGGCTAACACAAGTTACGCTCACGGAACTAAAAGCAGCTGCGGGTGACGCTCTTAAATTACAAGCTGCTGTGCAGCAGTATTTAAATAATGCAACTGCGGCAAATTTTGAACTGGAAGATATTGAAAATATTTTTGGTGTTAACGAGTCGAGCATTTTGGATTTAGCGGAGCTATCAGAGGAGGATGAAGAAATTCTGATTGATACCTTTGAAGACCTAACCAACAACTAAATGTTTTTGATCTTGTATTTCAGGTAAAGTGATCGATTAAGCCATTCGATAAAGACAGTAAAACTATAAATGGAACTGCAAATGGAAAATAATGAAAACATAACTCAAGAGCCCATGCTCACAAGTATTGAAGCCCGTGTACTGGGTGCGCTTATGGAAAAACAATTGACCACTCCCGATGCCTACCCTATTACGCTCAACAGCTTAGTATTAGCGTGCAATCAAAAAACTAGCCGCGAACCTGTAAGCAACTATGAATCTGGCGAATTGCAGCGCTGCGCCAGCCAACTACAAGATAAAAATTGGATTACCGTAGATTACAGTGCACGCGCTGCTCGCTATGATCAACGTTTAACGCGTTTACTTGGCTTAGATAAAGCGGCCCAGGCCATGTTGAACGTTATGCTCTTACGTGGCCCGCAAACCTTGGCAGAATTATCAACACGCACACAACGCATGTTTGAATTTGAAAATATCAAAGCCGTTGAAGAAAAACTTGAATATCTTTGCGCTAAAACTACGCCCTATTTTGTCCGTATCCCGCGCGCTCCTAATCAACGCGAAGACCGCTATATGCATCTGCTGTGCGGCCAACCAGATTTAGCCGCGATAGCCGCCATGAGCAATTCCACTAAAAGTCACTCCTCTGGCGATGATGAACGCACCGTCCAACTAGAGCAAAAAGTTGAGCAGCTGGAGCAACAGATCAAACGCCTGCAACAACAGGTGAAGGTCTTAATGGAATTAAACGGTGTTAGCGAAGCAGATATAGATCAATAAAAAGGGCTGCAAACTGCAGCCCTTTCAGTAACCCTTAAAGAAATTTAAAACAACTCAACATTACTTTCAATTTCCGCAACTTCAACAGTCTCATCCGTTTTCAACAGTTTTGCAGCTTGATCCAGCTGCAAAAGTAAACTTCTAAAATGAACTTCAACTGCGTCCGTTGTTTCGTGTAAACACTCTAAAGACTCTAAGGCTTTTTCAGAAAGCGCCAACATGGCAGTTTCTTGCTCCAAATTCAAATCCAATCCCATTGCAATCTCTCTAAGCGACATAGATAAGTCAGTCATAATAGCTTTAACTGAATTTCGATTATCGCGTGATGCCATTTCCAACAACATCATAACCATTCGAGTATTGTCTTGTTGCTCCTTCAATAACCCATTAACAATGATGGTTTTAGCACGCGCCTCCGCAATGGAAACAATATGCGCAATGACATCACGCAAGCGACCACATTTATCAGGATCCTCTACTGGCGCATCAGTAATTAGGAACTGCGCGTTATCGAAGTTAAAAATTAAGAAGCGGCCATGCGAAACAATGCGAAACAATGCGATGTTCAGAGGTTCGCGTCCAATCCAATAAATCAGCATATGTCTTGGAAATATCCTCAGGGTAAACATGAACACTTTCGTCAAAAGAAAACTGAATAAAACCCTGAACAGATAAATCCTTTAAACAACGCAAGGTCTGCTGCGCAAGGCGATCCATATCAGAAATGTTTTGTACCGACTGCGCATAAAATGCAACAACACCCATCTCAGATGCCGAGGACATTGCGGTAAAGGCAATATTTGAATAGTTTTTTAACTCTTCCTGAAGCTCGATCAATGAGCTTTTATCATCAAGCGATCGATCCAGAGTTACATTAACAACGCCAGCATTAAACGGGCTTAATACATAGGCATCTAGCTCCAGTTTATCTAGCTGCTCTCGAGCAGACGCTGGCGTTCCCAACTTTATAAGTGCCACGCGGGGGGTGCTAGTAGGAATAACGCTTAGATAATCAGCCGCAAACTCTTGGGAGCTTGAAACCAAAATGATTTGATCTGAACGCTCACAAAATGTCAGAAACTCAGCGGCATCTTTGAGCTTGATCTCAAACTCAGCCACATCAGGCTTAGGAAAGCCATTCTCGTCCACAATTGACCCAGAACTGGGTACCCAAAAGATTTGCCCTGTTTCCGAAAAATACCATAGTTTATCCATAACACCTCCAAAGTATTAAAGCCAGCCGCCATCTGAGCGTCCTACCTATACTCATGAGTATAGGTAGCGAAATCTATTTTGCACGTTACAAAAAGGTCACACGACCAATCAACTCCGTATTATTTAACCCGGATCAACTTGGCCAGAAGAAAATCTCCTTTTTTTATGTGTATTTGTTATAAGTTTTTTATTTTAATTACGCCCCACGATAATGAATATTGATGTAATTTGAGTAATCTCCAGCCTTCCACAGCCAATGATGGTCTGCATTAAGCTAAATCTCAGCTTTATGGGGTATTATGGGCGCCCTCCCTATCTAACTCTTAGGAATGACTTTCAGCTATGCGTAGTCCATTAAAAGCGGGTTTAGTTTGTCTCATTCTCGGTCTTTCCGCTTGCAGCAGCCAACTTGATATCCCCTATAAAGGCGTTGAACTCAATAGCCTTGAACAGACAGCCAATTACTTTCAAGCCCGTAATGTTGCAAAAAAAATAACCGCAATGAAGATTCGCATTGAAGAAAAGCCTTTTTTGTTGGGCGCCTACGATGTTCGCGATGGTATTGCAGCGCGAATCCCTGAAGACTCCTACGGCGAGCTCTTAGATAGCCTACAGAAAAATGCCTCGCCACTAGCATCCGCGCCAGCCTTAAGTGATGCACCCGACGCCCCAGAAGGCCTGCGCACAACCCAAGAGCGCGTGAGCTATTTAACCGCTCGTGCCATTGCCAAAAGCTTTGGTAAAAATGGTATTCCGGTGATGCCGGCCAGTATGGCGATTGGTTTGGCAGATGCACAATCTGCCAATACCCCACCCAAAATTTCAGCCAAAGAAGAAAAGGCTTTGCTCGAAGCAATCAAAGAAAAAATTAAAATTACCGATAACGATTGGGCCGAAAATCGTAAGCAATTCTATATAACAGAAGAAAAAACTTTTTTTGCGAACAATATTGTTAAACCAGATGTAGTTGCACTGAATTCAGGTGTGCAATACAAAATCGTTGAAAAAGGCAACAGCAAAACACCTAAAATAAAAGACACTGTTACTGTGAATTATCGCGGCACCTTACTCGATGGTACCGAGTTTGATAGCAGTTACAAACGCGGCAAAATGGATAGTTTTAAATTAAAAGATATGATTCCCGGTTTTAGCGAAGCTATGTTGCAAATCCCCGATGGCTCAAAAGTGATTATTTATATCCCCACTCACTTAGCTTATGTAGAAAAAGGCACTGAAGGTGTTCCGCCTTATGCTGCCTTGATTTTTGAAGTTGAATTGAACGGAATTAAAAGTGGATTCTTTTAATTTTATACCTAACTACTACGGAGAGAATCTACTATGAAATTTTTAGCCATATGCGGCAGCTTGCGTAAAAAATCGACCAACCTTGGCATGCTGCGATTTGCTCAAGCTCATGCGCCCGAGGGTGTAAGTATTGAAATTGCAAACCTTGCTGATGTTCCTTTTTACAACGCCGACCTCACTGAGAAACCTGCAGCCGTTATTCAGCTTCTGGCCCAAATAGGCGAGGCCGACGCATTAATTTTGGGTTGTACTGAGTACAACTATTCAATAGCGCCTGCACTCAAAAATGCCTTGGATTGGGCGTCACGAGAGCCAGAAAACAACTTGTTGAGCGGTAAACCTGCTGCGCTTATGGGTTCCGGTGGTGGCATGGGTACATCGCGTTCGCAGTACCATGTGCGTCAAGTATGCGTATTCTTGAATATGCATACCCTTAATAAGCCTGAAGTTTTTGCCAATGCCTTTGCCAATACCTTTGATGACCAAGGCAACCTCACCGACAGTAAAATCCAAGCAAATATCATTACACAGCTAGAAGCGCTGCAAATCTGGACTTCACAACTGCAAAAGTAGCTCGCTAGGCCAGCGATTAACCTGCCAATACTTGAGTCGCTGGCTAGCATTCCATTAATACCCGTCCCGAAAGCCTTTTTATATCTCTCAATCTTGGTCTACGCTTACTTGGTGCGCCCAGATTGACACCCCAAGAAAGGCACGCCAATCACCATCCAAACGTAGCGAGATATAGGTGGGATGACTAACGAAAGTGATAACTACTGCAAGAATCTTATAGAGGTTAATAAGTCACACAGCGTTGTAACCAACCAACCCATTTATAACGAACAAGGAATGCTGTTACTTGCTGCAGACTCAGAACTAAGCGAAAAACGCGCCGACATTCTTTTGCAACACAAACTCATGAAACCGCTTGAAGAATGCGTGGGTATTGCTAGCAGCTTTAGCGCTAAACAACTTTACGAATTTTTAAATAAATTCTCTGCCAATATCGGTGGCTTGGTTGCTGTTACCGATTGTGAAAATTACCAAAAAACATTACGCCAAATGTGTTTGTTTTATGAAAGTTTTCCACTGCTAAAGCAAAACTTGACTGTTCTTGCGCACCGTGCACCGCGTATTTATTATCAAGGCTTATTTAGCGCTGCCGCAGGCCTTGCGATTGCAATTCAATTAAAGTTGAGTAAAGCAGAGTTACAAACCGTTTTTATTGCCGGCTTGTTTCACGACATTGGATTTTTATATTTAGCCCCAGAGCTGAGCCAGAAAACCCACGACTTTACTAATGATGAATGGAAAGCTTTACAGGCGCACCCCATCATTGCGCAACGATTTTTAAATCTGATCCCAAATTTACCTAAAGAGATTGGCGACGCGATTGCAAACCACCATGAACGCATCGATGGTACGGGTTATCCCTTCCATGTGTTTGGCGATAAGTTGCCCATGGTCAGCCAAATTATTGCAGCCACCGACAATATTATTTTTAATCATGCACGTTATAAAGATTACGGTGTTCACGCCCACTCCATGCTACTCACTGCTTTAAAACTTAGTGACAATATTTACTTTGAAAGCGTCTACGATGCGGCCATGGTATTATTCAAATACGCCCCCTCACCCACCACACACTTAATTGAAGCACCCTCTGCGGATGAATTACTAACTCGCCAGAAAATGTTGCGGCGACAATTCGAAAATGCAAAATTCTTATCGCAAAAATTAATGATATTACCCGCAGGCCCCATGACTCGCTCAGTTTCAGCGGTTATGGGGCGACTTGGAATCGCTGTTGTGCGAAGTGGAATATTGCAACAAGAACAAGAGGAATGGCTAAGCAAAACTACGCTAGAGGAAGCAGCCGAAGATGGCTTATCTTTGGTTGAAGTCAGCGTAATGCAGGATCAAATTTATGATCAACTTGTGCATTTAAAAAATATTATGGAGCGTGTCGTTGAAGCTATTCCTGCCAATGATACACCTTTAAAAACACTGGCAGAAACAGCACTAAGCCAAATTGAATTGCAATATGCACTAGAGACTTAAGGATAATGCCCAACGCCAGCCTATGCCCACGGTGTGGGCGATCTAATGAGTGCAGTATTGCTGCTGGAAAGAATGCTAGCGACTGCTGGTGCATGCAGGCTAAAATAGCACCAGAGATACTCGCACAAATAGACCCATCGCAAATCAATAAATCCTGCATTTGCCCTAAATGTGCAAGATCATCGCAAACTCAGGCAATAGACGCCTAAAACTATTACTTTCCAAACTGAATTACGATTATGCTTAGCTGGACTACCACTGAAACTCAAAACACGGCGATTCATTCATCATTTGAACTTGATAGCAACGAAAACACGCTACGCAAAACGATTGAAGCTTGTGCAGACAAAGCCATAGGCATGTTAAAAACCAACATTCAAGATGACTCGCTTTATCTATTATTCGAATGGAATGAAGCATTGGCAACACTTAATATTGTGGTGACAGATGCAACCAAACAGAATGATGCACAACATTCTGTTTGCTGCACATTTCCAAATTTGACTTCAAAATTCATCAATCAAGAACAAAGAGCCGTATACACCGACACTATAAAGTTTTGGTTACACGACTATTTAACAACCTGCACTGCATTTTTTAGTTATTCACTTGTGGCTATTTTTCACGGCAGCACACGCAACAACACCGAATTGCTATAATCTTTTTTCTAAAAAGTTGTAGCGCCCTTTCAGTATGCGATGAGCAAAAACATCATGAACCAATTTGGCACCAGTTTAATTTTGATTGGAATGCCCGGCGCAGGAAAAAGCACAACTGGTATTGTTTTGGCAAAAGCGCTCGCAAAAGATTTTGTGGATACGGATCTGTTGATTCAATTGCAGCACAATAAAACCTTGCAAGATATAGTGGATAACCAAGGCTATTTAAAACTGCGCGAATTAGAAGAACAAGTACTATTAAACACCCACTACCCTAATCACATAATTGCTACCGGCGGAAGTGCCGTCTATAGCGAAAAATCCATGCAGCATTTAAGGCACTTTGGTCAAATCGTATTTTTAGATGTGCCCTTGGCAGAATTGACTGAGCGAGTAAAGGATATTGATACCCGCGGCCTCGCTCGCCAACCGAATCAAAGTTTTGCAGATCTCTACCATGAACGCCGCGTGCTTTATCAGGCACACGCCAACATCACCATCGACTGCAGCGGAAAAAAACCAGAGCAAATCATTAATGAAATTATTGGTGAAGAGGCAGAGGCTTATACGGAGAAAGACGCTTAGTAAGGATATTGAAAAAGCTTGCGAGCTTATCGGCTCGCAAACTCTATTTTACCGTAGCGTCTCGTGTAGCTTTTTCTGAATCAGGCTTTAAACCTGTACCACGTAAACGAACCAAGGTTTTTAAGGTGTCAAACCAAAAGGGAGCACCAAATAATGATGCCGATGCGGTTAACAACCAACCCAACCACAAACTAGGGCTAAGCAAAGCACTCCACTCAAATGACTGATTCCAGCCCACCGGCAACATTTGCAACTGCTGATAAGCTTTAGCCGCCATTGCTGGGTCAACCTTATCAAAATTAACTTGAGCTACCAAGCTGGGATGCACCCAGAGGGTTTTAAATAAATGCACACTGTCTATGTTAAAAATAATCGCGATTACCAGCGCAATAAGAAAACACCATAGCTGCGACCATTTCTTATAAATGCCAGACACTCGTTCCATACTCGCGTCAAACCAATTCGCTACTTCGTACTGAAATGCATCTAGATTGCCGGCCGCCTTGCGCTCCAAGCTACGCAACAAATTCCGCAACTGCTCATCTTTAACCGCATTGATATCTGCACTTAAATTTTCAAAATTACCTGGGGTTTGCTGAATAGCATGTATTAATGCCAGTGCAAAATTTTTAGAGGGGATATAGGCGGGAATACATTTATCTTTATCAAAGTGAGTGGTTTTACCATCGCCAGACGGATGCACCAAAGCGTCATTATAAATTTTCTGCAGTAAATTTTTTCCGCTGGCTTGGTCACCCGTTGCGTTCAGCAAATACGAAACTCCAGTAAACAAGGTCTTTGAGCGCAAATTGATCCAAGATGCAATTGCTTCATAAACCGAACTAGCAATTAGAGCTACCGAGGCATAGCAAAATACCAGACCTATAGCCACTTCGAGCACAGTACTATTAAACATAGTATTACCTTATTTGTTATTACCCACTCTTCCCTACTTTTTACCCACAAGCTTTACAACTATGAGCATCCAGCACTGTCATTACTTCTCACTAACAGCTCAGTACACCACTGTGAAAACGGAATTCCGTATCCGCACTTTCAATCAGATTTTTTTCTACTGCTAAAAACACATTTACGCGCTCACTAATATCTTCGCCGCCTGCTACTTTTTTAGCGAGGTGCAAATAATCTTCGTAATGGCGCGATTCTGATTTCAATAACGACAAATAGAACGTCTGTAATTCCTCATCTAAATGCGGCGCCAACTTGGCAAAACGCTCGCAAGATCGCGCTTCAATAATCGCCCCTACAATTAAGGTATCAACAAAGCGCGCTGGCTCATGAGTGCGCACGGGTTTGCGCAATTCTCCCGCGTACCGACACGGGGTAATTTGATCGTAAGCAATACCGCGTTTTTGCATAAGCTGCATCACTTGCTCATAATGACGCAACTCTTCTCGCGCCAAGCGCGACATTTTATGCATCAGCTCAAAATCACCTACATAGCGATACATAAGGTTAATGGCAGTAGATGCCGCCTTTTTTTCGCAATTGGCGTGATCCAATAAAAGTAAGGCTTGGTTTTCGGCAAGCGTTGCCGTCTCTATCCAAGCATCGGGGGTTTCACAATGTAGGAACTTTTGAATTCTAACTAAAGCTGCATTTGAAGATGTCGTCATAAATATAAAAGCTTTTCAGTAAAAAATGGACTATTCCGTAAAATGAGGCACCACATAACGCTCATAATAGGCGCAGGAAAGTGCATAAAAATCTCTATCAATATTATCGCGAATATCGGTTAAAGGAGTATCGCGCCATTTAGGCTGCAGACACAAACCGTATGCTCTTAGATCCGTAATTTGGCTTGCGCCTGAGCGCAATAAATCAAATACCCAGCAGTAAGGATTTTGTTCTTCTTTAAAAAGAATTTGCTGGTGCTTCACTTGCGCCAGCAAAATTTTTTCGTCGAGAATTTCTATCATGTTTTGCACAACTTGCGACAAGTAGCCTTCCAGCCGCTGCGCAATAATTACACGCTGCTCATGGGTATAGGCATTCCAATCAATCACTTCATGGGCAAAACGTTTACATCCCCGGCATACACTATCGCCTATGCCAGTAGAGCAAATTCCAACGCAAGGTGTTCTGACGGGTTTGTATAAGAGCATCATAAATATCTAGTAAGGATTACCCGTGAGGCCAAGCTCTATTTTCCACAAGGAACCTGCACCGGTTAAATATAATGTTTTACCTTGAACACCACCAAATGCAGCATTAGTAATCTTTGCATCCACATTGATTGTCGCAATATTTTCTCCAGCCGGGGTGAAAACCCGCACACGCTTTTCAACATGTTCGGTCAAATATATATTGCCTTTGCAATCCAACGTCATTCCATCAGGACCGCCTATACCAGTCACAATATTTTTGCCTGCCTGAGGGATTCCATTAACAATTGGATAACTGCGAATTACTGGACCGGATTCAGTGCCGCCGTTTACATAAAGTACACTTTCATCTAAGGATAAGGCTATACCGTTCGGTTTTATTAATGTGTCATCTACTAGTGTCACAGTACCATCAGTGCCAACTCGATATACCCCCATTTTTTCTTGTCCACCAAGTGCCGCTTCGCGCTGGTAATCAGGATCAGTAAAGTAAATAGTGCCGTCTTTCGCGATAGTTAAATCATTAGGAGAATTAAATACATTACCATTAAATTTTTCAGCAACTGAGGTTCGCTCACCGGTTGCTATATTGTAGCGAGATAAGCTTTTATATTTGTGTGTGGCTGCAATCAGTGCACCCTGCGAATCCGCAGCCAGACCATTGCTACCAGAGTTTTCCACTACAACAGTTAAAGATCCATCGCTATTTAAACGTTGAATGCGCGAAGAAAAACCTTGCGTAAAAATGAAATCAGAAAAATAAAGTGCACCATTAACCCATACCGGCCCTTCGTATAAGCCAGGTTCTGTTCGTGTTGAATTGGCTGTTACAATCCTTTCAGCGACCAACTCACCAGAGGGTGCAACGCCACAAGCAGCATCAGCAGACGGAGAAGAAACTTCTGCTGGAGCTGCAACTACTGGCTCAGATTTTTTTTGTTCGCAAGCGGTCAGGCCGAAAACCGACGCACCTAAAACTGCTGTTATAGTCACTAAACCCTTAGTTAATTTCATAAAATATCTACCTTGTGATAGCTGTTGGTGTTGAAGGTTTCTTATTTTTGTCAGCACGTATTTCGGATTTTCAAGGTCTGGCTTTGCATCGCATTTTTATAGCGGCGCAAACATACCATATAGCCTCAATAAATGCCTGAGCACCCACAATAAAAAGCGTAGCTTGTGCAAATAGCACACAATTAAGTTGCTCTTTCATTCGGCAAGAGAAGCGGCTTTTCGAGTTAACACTCCAACGCGCATCATGTATACTTTCGCCACGATTTACTGCTCTTGCCTGAGCTGTTAATTTGGCTTCTACCCGCCCCGGCGCGTAGGAACACATCCATGAAGGTCATGGAT